>CAVCTM010000005.1:0-47773 GCA_963605115.1 Pseudobutyrivibrio sp.
TTTATGTGCCGAGATATGCTGCCTTGACCGCTTCGTTTTCCAGCAGCTCTTTTCCGGTGCCGGACATGGTGATGGAGCCGGTCTCCATGACGAAGGCGCGGTCGGCGATCTTGAGCGCCATGTTTGCGTTCTGCTCGATGAGGAGCACGGTGACGCCGCGGCGGTTGATCTCGCGGATGATGTCGAAAATGCCCTTGACGATGATGGGCGCGAGACCAAGGGAGGGCTCATCCATCATGATGAGCTTCGGACGGCTCATCAGCGCTCGCCCGACCGCGAGCATCTGCTGCTCGCCGCCGGAGAGCGTGCCGCCCGCCTGCCACGAGCGCTCCTTCAGACGCGGGAAGAGCTCGTAGACCCACTCAAGGTCCGCACGGATGTCGTCCTTGCGCAGATAAGCGCCGACCTTCAGGTTCTCCAGCACGGTGAGGTCCGGGAAGATGCGCCGTCCCTCCGGCACGAGCGTGACGCCGCGCTGGACGATGCTCGTCGGGTCCTTGCCCGTGATGTCCGCGCCCTCAAACTCGATCCTGCCGGTCTTGGGCTTCACGAGTCCGGCGATGGTGCGGAGCGTGGAGCTCTTGCCCGCGCCGTTTGCGCCGATGAGGGTGACGATCTCGCCCGCGGGGACCTCAAAGCCGATGCCCTTGACCGCCTCGATGCCGCCGTAATTGACCCGCAGGTCCGTGATTTTCAGAATGGTCTCACTCATCCTCAGCCACCCCCAGATATGCGTCGATGACCCGCTGGTCGTTCTGGATCGCGGCGGGCAGCCCCTGCGCGATCTCGCTGCCGAAGTCGATGACGTAGATATAGTCGGAAATGCGCATCACGAGGTCCATGTGATGCTCGATCAAAAACACGGTCAGACCGTATTTGTCGCGGATATCGTGGATGAACGCGGCGAGCTCCTGCGTCTCCTGCGGGTTCATGCCGGCGGCGGGCTCGTCAAGCAGGAGCAGCTTCGGCTCCGTGGCGAGGGCGCGGGCGATCTCCAGACGGCGCTGAAGTCCGTAGGGCAGGCTCGTCGCCTGATCGTTCGCGTAGCGGTCGAGCCCCTGCTCGGCGAGCAGCGCCATCGTCTCCTCGCGCATGCGGCGCTCCTCCGCGGCGGTGGTGCGGAAGGTGGCGGAGAACACGGTCTGCTTCGCGCGCATGTGCTTCGCGACGAGAACGTTTTCAAACACTGTCATGCTCTTCCAGAGCCGGATGTTCTGGAACGTGCGGGAAATGCCGAGCTTCGTGACCTCGTCGGGCGTCGGGTCGATGATGCGGTGGCGGAGATAGAGCTCCGCGTTTTCGCCCTTATACTGCTTTTTCATCTTGCCCGTCGGATGGGCGCAGATGAGCGGGCGTCCCATAAACTCCACAAGACCGTTCGTCGGCTGATAGACGCCGGTGATGCAGTTGAAGGCGGTGGTCTTGCCCGCGCCGTTCGGCCCGATGAGGGCGACGATCTTGTTCTCGCGGACGTCCATGGAGAGGTTGTTGACGGCGACGACGCCGCCGAACTGCATCGTCACATTCTCCACATGGAGGACGGTTTTTTCCATATCGCTCATTTACTCTCCGCCTCCTTTCCCGCCTTGCGGCGCTTAAATTTTCGCACGAGCCCGGCAAACGACAGCTCCTTATCGCCCATAATGCCGCGCGAGAAGAACAGCACGATCACCATGATGACGACGGAGAACACGACCTTGCGGAAGCCGTCGCGGAAAAACGGGATGGAGAGGTCGCCGATGCCGCCCTTGTCGAGGAAGCGCAGCCACCACTCGTTGCAGGCAATATAGAGGAACGCCGCGATGCAGCTGCCGGACACGGAGCCGATGCCGCCGATGACGACCATGAGGAGGATCTCGTAGGTCATCGTGGAGGTGAAGGAGCCCGCCTTGACCGTCGTCTGGAACATGGCGAGCAGCGCGCCGCCGACGCCGGCGAAGAAGCTGGAGATGACGAAGCTCAGCATCTTGTGCTTGAAGAGGCTGACGCCCATCGCCTCCGCCGCGACCTCGTCGTCGCGGATGGCCTTGAATGCGCGACCGTAGGACGAGTTGATGAGCAGCAATATCACCGCGATGCAGACCGTAGCGATCAGAAACGGGAAGATGGTCTCGAACTTCAGCGAGCCGATCTTGATGTCGGCAAAGGTCGTGTACTTGCGGAGCTGGTTGGAGCCGTTCGTGATAACGCCGAGACCGTTCCACTGGAACACGGCGCGGATGATCTCCGCGAAGCCGAGCGTTGCGATGGCGAGGTAGTCGCTCTTCAGGCGCAGCACCGGGATGCCGATGAGCGCGGCGAACGCCGCGGCGACGATGCCCGCGATCAGGATGGCAAGGATCGCGCCGAGCCATGCGCCGGCGTTTTTGCCGAGAACACCGCCGATCACCTCCGCGAAGGAGAACCTGATCGCGCCGCCGCCGAAATACTGGTAAACGCTGTCATGCTGCCCCGACGGAATGGAGAAGATGGCGTAAGCGTAAGCGCCGATGAGCATAAAGCCCGCCTGTCCGAGCGAGAAGAGCCCGGTGAAGCCGTTCAGCAGGTTCATGGACACGCAGAGCAGCGAATAGATCGCGCCCTTTTTCAGCACGGGGATGAGCATCAGCGTGAAGGAGTTCGCCGGGAGCACATTGTCGAGCAGGAACAGCAGGACGTAGAGCGCGGCGAGGAGCACCGCCGCCGTGATCTTTCCGGCGGGGCTCTTTTTTTCGGTGAGCAGAGTGTTGTTCATGTCGTTCCTCCTCCCCTCACACCTTGTCCGTGGCCTTCTCGCCGAAAATGCCGGTGGGCTTCACGACGAGGATGACGATCAGCAGAACGAAGGTAAAGGCGTCCGAGAATGCGGTGAGCTGGAAGCCCTTCAGGATGTTTTCGCAGATGCCGATGATGAACGCGCCGATGACCGCGCCGGGGATGGAGCCGATGCCGCCGAACACCGCGGCGACGAACGCCTTCAGACCGGGCATGGAGCCGGAGGTCGGCACGACGGACTGGTAATTCGTAAAGTAAAGCAGGGAGCCGACGGCGGCGAGGAAGCAGCCGACGACAAAGGTGAAGCTGATGACGGAGTTGATCTTGATGCCCATCAGCTGGCTGGTCTCAAAGTCCTTGGACACGGCGCGCATCGCCATGCCGACCTTGGTGTAGCGGATGAGCGCGCTCAGCACGAGGACAAGGATGATGGTCAGCACCGGGGTCACGAGCGTCACGATCTTGGTCGTCGCGCCGAGGATGGTAACGGAGTCGCTCAGAAACGGGATGGCGGGATAGGTCTGGGGCAGACCGCCGGTGAAGTAAAGCGCGCAGTTCTGGAGCAGGTAGGAAACGCCGATGGCGGAGATCATAACGGACATACGCGGCGCGCTCCGCAGCGGCTTATATGCCACGCGCTCGATGAGGAAGCCGAGCACGACCGTCGCGACGAGCACGATCGGGATCGCGACATAAAGCGGCAGCGACGCGGAGACATAGACCATCACAAGACCCGCGACCATAAACACGTCGCCATGGGCAAAGTTGATGAGCCGCAGGATGCCGTAGACCATCGTGTAGCCGATGGCGATGAGCGCATACTGGCCGCCGACGGAAATGCCGGTGAGCAGGTATTGCAGGTTCGCGGCGATAAAATCAGACATGTGGTTCTCCCCTCTTTTCTCATTTCAGCGGAGCATAGAAATCCATGTTCCTGTATTAAATGTAGAAACACGCATTTTTACGCTCCGGAGCCCGCAGCGGGAAAATATCGCGGAAGGCGGAGGCGGCAGTTTTCATTCTGCCGCCCCCGCCGTTCCAGACTTTTCAGCTCGGAATGGTGTCGGTTCGTTTGCTGTGGGTGTGCGTCAGCCCTCGACCTTGGCGGCGGTGACGAAATCCCAGACGTTGTTCTCGGTGTTGGCGCTCTTGATGAACGCGCTGTCGCGGACGGCATCGCCGATCTCGTCGAAGGCGATCGCGCCGGAAACGCCGGTGTAGGTCACGCCGGGCATCGCGGCGAGGATGTCCGCCTTGTCGACGCTGCCCGCCTTCTTCATCGCCTCAAGCGCGACGTGGTAAGCGTCGTAGCCCATCACGGAGACGGCGGAGATGAGGTCGTTGCCGCCGTTATTGGTCATCGCCTCGCTGTTCTCGTTCAGCCATGCCTTGAAGCCCGCCTCGAAGTCGGGGTCGGCGCCCTCGGCGTAGAAGGTGGAGACGAAGATCTCGATGTCCTTACCCTGCGCCGCGCCGAGGATCTGGTTGCTGTCCCAGGTGTCGGGTCCGAGCAGGGGGATGTCGATGCCCTGCGCCGCAGCCTGCTCAACGATGAGCTGGGCGTACTGGATGGAGCAGGGGGCGAAGATGACGTCCGCGCCCTCGTTCTTCGCGGTGGTGAGGTAAGAGGTGAAGTCGGAGTTGTTCTCCGGGAAGTCGCCCTTGACGACCTTCATGCCGAGCGCCTCGGCAGCCTGTGTGAAGTAGTTGATGAGACCCTGGTCATAGTCGTTGCCGAGCTCGCCGAGGCAGTAGGCGGTCTTCGCGCCGAACTGCTCGTTCGCGAAGTTCGCGTGGACGGTGCCCTGGAACGGATCGAGGAAGCAGATGCGGAAGTAGCTGTCGTTGCCCTCCGTGACCTGCGGGTTCGTGCAGGTGACGCCGATGGCGGCGACGCCCGCGGAGTTGAAGGTCTCCGCCGCGGCGATGGCGACGCTGGAGCCGTAAGAGCCGAGGATGACGGCGCAGCCGGCGCTGATGAGGTCGGTCGCGGCGGTGACAGCCTTGGCGTCGTCGGACTCGTTGTCCGCGTAGACCAGCTCGACCTTGTAGGTCTCGCCGCCGATCTCAACGGTCGGGGTCTTCAGGTTCGCGTACTGCATGCCGAGGATCTCCTGCTTGCCGCCCGCGCCGTTTTTGCCGGACTGGGGCTCATAAACGCCGATCTTGACGACCTTTTCCTTGCTGTCCTTGTCACTGCTGCCGCCGCAGGCGCAGAGCGCCAGCGCCATGCACGCCACGAGGACCAGTGCGATGATCTTTTTCATTTTCATTGTGTAAGTACCTCCATACGGACAAACGTCCCTGTGTCGTGGACATTTGTATTTTATGGTCCTGATACTACCACAATCTTGTACAAAAATCAACTACTTTTTTCGACATTTTGAAAAAAATCCATGCCGCGGCGCCGGGGAGAGGTCTTCGGGCTTCAGAATGACCGGGCTGGAGCGCCAGTCGCGCCCGCCGCGCCGCTCGTCCTCGGCGGTGAAGCCGAGGGTGAACAGGTCGGTGGACGCCGCTTCGAGGGCAAATGTCCGCTGTGCGCGCGCATCGAGCGTTTTTGCATCCGCCGGGCGGGTCAGGACCGGCACGCTCGCCGTTGCCGACGCGGTGCGCAGGACCTCGGTCCCGCGGCTGTTTGCCGCCAGCACGCGCAGGTAGGGCGGACGCCCCTCACCGTCCGCGGCGGTGACGCCGAGCGCGGCGCACATCGTCATCCGGCGCAGGCGCGAGAGCGCGTAGCGCCGCGATTTCGCCGCGGCGCAGACGGCGTCGAGCGTCGGCTCCGTCTGCGCGGCACGGAACAGCAGATTCTCGATCCCCTCGCTCGCGCCGGGCAGCGCGGCGAACGCCTCCTGCTGCAGAAAGCGCAGGCGCGATAAGACCGCGGTCTCCAGCGCTTCCGGTCCCACGGGACCTCTCCCCTGCTCCAATTCGCGGGCAAAGACGGCGTAGACCTCCGGCGGGATGCCGCCGCGGATGCTCTCGCCGCGGCGGAGCGCGTCGCGCAGCTGGGCGGCGGAGGGGTGGCTCTCCCCGCCCCCGGCGGCGTCGTGCGCCGCGCCGGTGCGCAGAACGGTGATGGGCGTGATGTCCAGATCCTGCTGGGCGATGGCTTTCAGATACTCCACGCCGAGCAGGTTGTTCGGCTCGGAGAGCTCCCGGAGCTGCGCCCCGGCGAGGCGCTCCGCCGCCCGCTGGCGCGCGGCGGCGTAGGGCGCGCCGCCTTGCAGCTCCGCGCGGATGAGCTCGTCCATCCGCGGGTCGAGCAGCACCTCCGCCGCCGCGCGCAGGCGCTCAAGCTCCCCGCACTCGCTGCCGAAGCTGATGTGGCTCACGCAGCCGAGCGCGCCGAGCATGCCGACGCCGCCGCGCGCAAAGCCCTCCGCGCTGGAAAGTGCCCAAGGCAGCGGCAGCTCCAGCACAAGGTCCGCCCCGCCGCGCACCGCCGCCTCCGCCCGCGCGTGCTTGGCAAACACCGCGGGCTCCCCCCGCTGGACAAAATTGCCGCTCATCACGCAGACAATGGCGGTATCCTCCCCCAGCCGCGTCCGCGTCTGGGCGATCTGGTGGGCATGTCCGGTGTGGAAGGGGTTATATTCGGAGATTATTCCGCAGATTTTCATAAAAAAGCCTTGCCTTTCCGAAAAAATGTATTAGAATAATGAAATTGGAGATATGTCCATTTTAGCGGAAATCCGAAACATTTACAATAAGGAAGGAACTGGAAATGAAAATTCTTGTTATCAACGCGGGAAGCTCTTCTCTGAAGTATCAGCTCATTGATATGGACGGCGAGAAGCTGCTGGCCAAGGGTCTTTGCGAGCGCATCGGCATCGACGGCAAGTTCACCTACAAGCCGCAGGTGGAGGGCAAGCAGAAGATCGACGCAGCGGACGTCGCCATGCCGACCCATGCCGAGGCGATCCAGGCAGTGCTGGACGCGCTTGCCGACCCGGTCAACGGCGTTGTGAAGAGCATGGACGAGATCGACGCTGTCGGCCACCGCGTGGTCCACGGCGGCAAGGCGTTCGCCGCAAGCTGCCTCATTGACGACGAGTTCATTGAGGCGATCCAGAAGTGCATCCCCCTCGCGCCGCTGCATAACCCGGCGAACCTCCTCGGCATCGACGCATGCACCAAGTGCATGCCCGGCAAGCCGCAGGTCGCCGTGTTCGACACTGCGTTCCACATGACCATGCCCCCGAAGGCTTACATTTACGCCATCCCCTACGAGTATTATGAGGAGGACGACGTCCGCCGCTACGGTTTCCACGGCACCAGCCACCGCTACGTCTCCGCCCGCTGCATCGAGCTGCTCGGCAACCCGGAGCACAGCAAGATCATCTCCTGCCACCTCGGAAACGGCTCCTCCCTCGCCGCCGTTGTGGACGGCAAGAGCGTTGACACCACGATGGGTCTTGGACCTCTCGCCGGCGTCTCCATGGGCACCCGCTGCGGCGACATCGACGCGACCATCATCGAGTATCTCGTGAAGCGCCACGGCTACACGCTGGAAGAGATGATGAACATCCTGAACAAGAAGTCCGGCGTTCTGGGCATCTCCGGCGTCTCCTCCGACTTCCGCGATCTGGAGACCGCCCGCGAGGAGGGCAACGAGCGCGCCAAGCTCGCGCTGGACAAGTTCCACTACGACGTCCGCAAGGACATCGGCGCTTTCGCCGCCGCGATGGGCGGCGTGGACGCCATTGTCTTCACCGCCGGCATCGGCGAGAATGGCGCCATCGACCGCGCCGAGATCTGCAAGGGTCTGGAGTATATGGGCGTCAAGCTCTGCGAAAAGCGCAACGCCGAGCGCGCCGACGAGCACCTCATCTCCACCGACGACAGCCCGGTCAAGGTCTTCGTCATCGCCACGAACGAGGAGCTGATGATCGCCCGCGACACCAAGTCCATCGTCGAGAGCAAGTAAAATTTTTTCCGGATCTTTTCCCGAAAAAACGCAGCAGAACCAGACAGAGCTCAACACTCTGTCTGGTTCTTTTTTATTTGCCGTTTTCTTTTTCGCTCAGCGGCTCCTGTCGGCGATGAGACCGGCGAGGGCGATGCAGGCGAGACGCTCCTTTGCCGGAGCTGCGCGGGAGGTGAGGACGATGGGGATCCGCGCACCGGCGACGAAGCTCGCCATCTGGACGTCCGGGTAGAGCTCCCAGCACTTGCCCAGAATGTTTCCGGCGTGGATATTCGGCGAGACGAGCACGTCAAAGTCTCCGCTGTAGGGACAGTCGAAGCTTTTCAGCTCGGCGCGCTTTGCGCTCATCGCGAGGTCGTAGAAGATGGGACCGACGACCTTGCAGCGCCCCAGCTCGCCGCGCTCGCACGCTTCCTGAAGCGCGCGGGCGTCCAGCGTTTCGGGCATATTCGCGTCCACGGTCTCCTTGCAGCAGAGCACGGCGACCTTCGGCTCGTCATAGCCCAGCAGCCGCAGCGCCTCGACCGCGTTGACGATGATATCCTGCTTCTTTTTCAGATCGGGATAAGCGGTGACGCCGCCGTCCGTCGTGATGATGAGCTTGTGGTAAAACGGGAGCTGGTAAAACGGGACGCGGGAGATCGTGCGCCCCGTGCGCAGACCGTTTTCCTTTTTCACAACGGGGCGCAGCAGATCGCTCGTCTCCACCATGCCCTTCATCAGAAAGTCCGCCTCGCCGAGCCTGATGAGCTCGACCGCCGTCTCCGCCGGGGTCTTGCCCGCCCCGGTCTGGACGATCTGAAAATCGCCGGAGTCGCGCTCCCGCTCGCGGAGCAGCTCGCAGATCTTTCCCGTCTCGCCGACCAGCACGGGCTCGACGAGCCCCTCCGCGGACGCCTCCAGCACCGCGTCGATGACGGACGGCTTTCCCGCGCCCGCAACAGCCATAACGCTTTTGCGCGCCTTGTTGCCGGACATTGCGAGAATTTCGTCCAAATTATGAAGCTGCATGGCAGTCCTCCTCGTTCATTCCGTAAATATGCGCCGTTTCCTTGCCTTCCGTCAGGCGCAGGGCGCCCTCGGCAAGCGCTTTCATCTCGTTTTCGCCGGGACGGATATAGACGGGCGTGTTCAGATAGCGCACGCGCTCCGTGATATCGTCCGTCAGGCGCTCCCAGTAAGCCCCGCCGCCGGTGACGACGATGCCGTCCACCTGCCCGTCCACGACGGGATAGAGCGAGGCGATGAGCTTGGCGAGCTGATAAGCCAGCGCCTGCTCGCAGCGGAGCGCAAAGCGGTTCCCGCCCGCGATCATCGCCTCGACCTCGCGCAGATCGTTCGTGCCGAGCAGCGAGACGAAGCCGCCCTTGCCGTTATACCACGCGCGCACGGTCTCCTCGCCGTATTCACGGACGAGGTCCAGCACACGGGAAGAACGGATGCAGCCGCAGCGTTCGGAGGAGAAGGTGCCGAAGTCTGCCGGGATCGTATCCGTCAGCTTCCCGTGTGCCCACAGCATGGTAGAGTTTCCTCCGCCAAGGTGGACGATGATGAGATTCAGGTCGTCGAAGCGTCTGCCGAGCTCCTCCGCCACGGCGATGCCGGTGGCGCGGGTGTTCAGCACGTGACCTAAGCTGTCGTGCTCGATGCCCTTCACGCCGAAAAGCCGCGCCAGCGGGTTCAGCTCATTTGCCGTGACCGGGTCGTAGCTATACGCCGGGATGCCGCCCGCCTTCGCGATGCGGTAAGCAATGACGGGACCGAGCGACGCCGGGTTGCCGTCCACGTGGCGGTGGAGCAGCGCGTCCGCGAGCCGCTCGTCCACGACCGTCGCACCGGACAGCGCGTCCGGGGGCGAGCCGCCGTGGGAGATGACGCAGGCGAGCTCCCGCGGGGCGACGCCCTGCCGCACCAGAAAGTCCTTCACGAACGCCTCGCGGTATTCGAGCTGGTCGGCGAGCGAGGCGAAGCGGGAGAGGTCCGCCGCCGTGTGGCGGATGACCTCGCTCGCAAGCGCTTCCCCGGCGTCATAGAGCGCGACCTTGGTCGAGGTCGAGCCGAGGTTCAGTACCAGATATTTCATCGGGCTCAGGGCTTTTCAAGCAGCGCCGCAACGCCGAGGCCGCCGCCGATGCAGAAGGTCACGATGCCGCGCTTGGCGTCGCGCCGGCGCATCTCGTGGACCATCTTCGTGACCAGAATGGTGCCGGTCGCGGCGAACGGGTGGCCCAGCGCGATCGCGCCGCCGTTGACGTTCAGCTTCTCAAGCGGGATGTTCAGCTCGCGGATGCAGCGGATGGACTGGGCGGCGAAGGCTTCGTTGAGCTCGATGAGGTCGATGTCGTCCCAGGTCAGTCCGGTCTTCCGGAACAGCTTGCGGCAGACGTGGACGGGACCCACGCCCATGATCTCCGGCTCGCAGCCGGCGTCGGCAAAGGCGGAGAACTTCGCGATGATGTCGAGACCCAGCGCCTCCGCCTTGCTGCGCTCCATGACGATGACGCAGCTCGCGCCGTCGGTCAGCGGGGAGCTGTTGCCCGGCGTGCAGACGCCGTCGCGGGCGAAGGACGGACGCAGCTTGCTGAGGGACTCAAAGCTGCAATCGTCGTGCAGCGGCTCGTCGCGGTCGAAGATCATGGTCTTGCCGCCCTTCAGGGGCACCTCGACCGGCAGGATCTGACCGTCGAAGCGGTGGTTGCGGTAAGCCTCCGCGCCCTTGCGGTGGCTCTCGACGGAGAAGCGGTCGCACTCCTCGCGGGAGATGTCGAAGCGCTTTGCGATCTCCTCGGCGGTCAGACCGTTCGGGAGGTTGCCGTGCTTGTCCTTCGGACTGAAGATCGGCTCCGCCCAGGTCTTGGGCATCTGCTGATAGGCGCGGCTCGGCTTGTTCATCAGATAGGGCGCAAAGGTCGTGGACTCCACGCCGCCGGCGAGCACGGTGTCGGCAAAGCCGTTCTGGATCATCATAACGCCGTCCCAGAGGGCGGTCAGGGAGGAGGCGCAGCCGCGCTGGATGGAGTAAGCGGGGATATGGAGCGGCAGCTCCGCCTCAAGGGAGATGACGCGGGCGGCGATCTTCATGTCGTCGTTCTCGCAGGAGCAGAAAATAATCTCGTCAAGGATGTTGGGGTCGATGCCGGCGCGCTTGACCGCCTCTTTCATAACCCTAGCGCCGAGCTTTTCGGGGCGGACGGAGGCGAGTGCGCCGCCGACTCTGCCGACCGCGGTGCGGACGGCGGAAACGATAACAGCTTCTCTCATGAAAAACTTTCTCCTTTTAATTCAGATATAGTTGATCTCCTTGGCGCGTTCGGTCAGCTCGTCGCGGAATTTCGGGCGGGCGATGCTGATGAGCGCCTCGGTGCGTTCACGGATGGACATGCCGCGCAGACGCACGGTGCCGTACTCCGTGATAACATAGTCCGCGTCCGTGCGGGGAACGGTGACGGGCGTGCAGGGCGCGAGGGAGGGCATAATGGTCGAGATCGAGCCATTCTTCGCCGTGGACTTCATCGCGATGATGAAGCGTCCGTTCTTGCTCCATGCGGCGCCCTGCGCGTAGCAGAACTGACCGCCGGTGCCGGAATACTGGCTCGCGCCGAGACCCTCGGACGCAATCTGACCGCTGAGGTCGACGGCGAGCGCCGTGTTGATGGCGACCATATTGTCGTTCTGGCAGATGACGCGCGGGTCGTTGACATGGTTCGTGGAGCGCAGGACGAAGTGGGGGTTATCCGCCACATATTCGTAAAGCGCCTTGTCGCCCGTGACGAACGAGCCGAGCGTTTTGCCGCGGAAGAGCGTCTTGCGCTTGCCGTTCACGACGCCGAGCTCGATGAGGTCCGCCATGCTGGAGGCGATCATCTCCGTGTGCAGACCGAGGTCGTTGCGGTCGGTCAGCATGCTGAGCAGGCAATCGGGCATGGAGCCGATGCCGACCTGAAGCGTGTCGCCGTCATGGACGAGTTCCTTGACGCGGGACGCGATCTCGCGGTCGGTCTCGCTCGGCTGCATGCGCGGGATGGTCTGGTGCTCCGCGTTATTCTCGATGATCGCGGCGACGTCGCGGATATGGACGGCGTTGTCGCCGGGCATGCGGGGCATGTTCTCGTTGACCTCCACGATGACGGTCTTCGCCACGTTCAGGAAGTCGCGCGTCTCGGCGAGCGAGACGGTGTGGAAATAGCCGTGCTTGTCCGTCGGGCTGACCATCATGACGAACACGTCCGCCGGACGGCGTTCGAGCAGATACTGATAGCCCTTGAACAGATGGCCGGGGACATAGCTCGCAAGACCGCGCCTGTTCGACTCGCGCGTGGCGCTGCCGAAGAAGTTGGACTTGATGGTGAACTTATCCTTATACTCCGGGTTCATCAGGAACTCATGCGGCGTGAAGTTCAGCATGGACGCCACGCCGATGTGGTTGATGCGCCCGGCGATGGTGTGGAGCTTGGAGAGGAATGCCTCCGGCTCGCAGGGTCTGCCGGAATGTCCGACGAAATCGCCGTCATGGATGAGATCCAGCGCGCCATCCACGGTCGTGAGCTTGGCGCGGTACATTTCTTCAAATTGTGTCATGCTTTTCCCCCTTTCGGGCATTTACTCTGTGACCGCCGACCTGTTCGGGTCGGCGGTCACGTTTTTTCGATCGGTTTCGGATAATTTACGCGGCTCAGGTGACCTTGGAGGGCAGCTCCACGGTGATCTGACCGAGAACGCAGTCCTTGCCTTCGCAGCCCAGCTTGATGTCGATGTCGACGAGGTGCTGGCCGTTCTCGACGCGCTTGCCGGTGATGACGCCGGTGCATACGACGTCCTTATCGACGAGGACGAAGCTGCGGTGCTGGCTCTTGAACACGCATAGCCATTGGCGTTGAACATCCCTGCCACGGGAACGATCGCGGCGAGGAAGATCATCATCGTCGGGCTGTTGGCGAAGAAGTTCGTCACGACGATGACCGCCGCGGCGACGAGGAAGCCGACGAGCCAGCCGCCGAAGGTCATGTGCTCGGCGAGCGGCGCGACCAGCGACGTCAGCGTCGCGGTGATGCCGAGATTCGGCAGGGTGACGAGCGTACCGAACATCATAACGCACATGATGAGCAGCATCGCGTCCCAGGGGACGGCGTGGGCAAGCGCCTTGCCGAAGTCGAGCAGGGGCTCCTTATCGACGTAAATGCCGATGAGCAGGATGATTCCGAGGATCGCGGGGATCGTCATGGTCAGGCTGTTCATAAAGGTCGTGATCGCAAGTCCGGGCGCGACCATGGAGAGCACGCCGGGGCGACCCAGAGAACGACGATGAACAGGAAGATGGCGAGGACCCATTTTTCGCGCTTGGTCCACGGCTCGCTCTTTCCGCCGCCGAAGCCTTCCGCAGCTTTCTCCTCTCCACCCCCAGCGAGGGCGGAGGCGTATAAAAAAACAAAACCAGCCCGCGCAGAGTTTTCTCTGCGCGGGCTGGTTTTCGGTTATTCAGTTATGCACCGCGGCGCCTCACCGTCTCCGCGGATACGGTCGCGGGTCGTCGGTGCGGTCCAGAAGATAGTCCACACTCGTCCCGAAAAAGTCCGCCAGCCGGATAAGCTGAGCGTTCGGGATGTTCATGTTTCCGAGCTCATAGTCGGAATACGTCGTCTGATGGACACAGAGCAGCTCCGCCAAATCCCGCTGCTTCAGGTCCCGGTCCTCGCGCATCGCGCGCAGGTTTTTCAGCATCACGGCGTCCCCCTCGGATACGGCCGCGGGTCGTCGGTCAGTCCGGCGAGGTAGTCCATGCTCGTCTCCAGCGCCGCGGCGATACGGCGGCATTGCTCAAATGTCATATTCCGTTTCCCGGTTTCCAGCTTGGAATAGTCGCTCTGGTCGATGCCGGTCAGCATCTGCATCTTGATTTGGGTATAACCCAGCGCCTTCCGGCGTTCATAGATCCTTGTCATAACGCATCACCCAGAAGTATTATGGCAAATTGACCTATTGATTTTATGGTAGTTTTGACCTATAATCTCTTTGAGGTGATAAAATGTACATCCGAAAATTCCGCAGCAAGGCGATTTTCGACGCTTATTTCAAGCTGCGCTATCCGAAGGACCCGGACGAGGACGAGGTCACGCGCCTTGAAAACGAGCTTTCCGACCTGCTGCCCCTTGAGCTCAAGATCAAGCTCTCGGAGTTTGTCAGGCTCTACGCCCACACCGTTGAAAACGAGCGGCGCTTTTATTTTCAGTGCGGCTGGATGCATGCAAAAAAAGAGACCCCGTAAGGGGTCTCTTTTTCAAATACGTCCGAATTACTTCGCGGCCTTGGCCTTCTCGCAGAGGGCGGTGAAGGCGGCGGGATCGTGGATCGCCATCTCGGAGAGCATCTTGCGGTTCATGTCGATGCCGGCGAGCTTCAGACCGTGCATGAAGGTGGAGTAGTTCATGCCGTTGGCCTTGGTGCCCGCGGAGATGCGGGTGATCCAGAGGCGGCGGAAGTCTCTCTTCTTCAGCTTGCGGCCGATGTAAGCATAGCGGCCGGACTTCATCATGGCCTGATTAGCCATCTTGTAGTGCTTGCTCTTGGCGCCCCAGTAGCCCTTGGCGAGACCGAGGATCTTATTTCTGTGCTTGCGCGTCATCATCGCGCCTTTGACTCTTGCCATTTCTCAAGTCCTCCCTTATTTGTACGGAATCATGCGCTTGATAGCAGCGACATTGGTGGCGTCGGCGATCGCGGACTTGCGCAGACCTCTCTTGCGCTTGGTGGTCTTGCCGTGACCGTTCAGCAGGTGGGACTTGTACGCATGCGCGCGCTTCACTTTTCCGGTCTTCGTGAGATTGAATCTCTTTTTCGCGCCGGAATGGGTCTTCAGTTTGGGCATATTGATTTATCTCCTTCCTTGGTTTAACGAAAACATTATTTGGCCTTCGGCGAAAGGAACATGGACATGTTCCTGCCCTCCAGCTTGGGGTTTTTGTCCATCGAGGCAACGTCCGCGCAGGCGGCGGCGAAGTTCTTCAGCAGCTGCTCGCCGAGGTTGGTGTGCGCCATCTCTCTGCCGCGGAAGCGGATCGTGACCTTCAGGCGGTTGCCCTCGCTCAGGAACTTCTGTCCCGCGCGGAGCTTGGTCTGGAAGTCGTTGTCGCCGATGCTGGGAGACATCCGGATCTCTTTGATCTCGATCACGCGCTGGTTTTTCTTCGCTTCCTTTTCGCGCTTGGCCTGCTCAAAGCGGTATTTGCCGTAGTCCATGATCTTGCAGACGGGGGGCTTGCTGGTCGGGGCGATCATCACGAGGTCCATTTCGCGCTCCTCGGCGACCTTCATCGCCGCCTCCGCGCTCATCAGGCCGAGCTGCTCGCCGCTGTCGCTGATAAGACGGATCTCCGGCGCGGTGATCTCTTCGTTGATCAAGTAATCCTGATTTGCTATGTGGAAACACCTCCATAATAAAAAAACACGGATGCCAAGACAGCACCCGCACTCCAAACGCGCCTCTCCCGTTTTTTCATCGGAAGAAGCAAAGCTTGATGGACCGCTGCGCGCTCCGTTGGCGGCAGGGTGAGGACGGATGCCATCCGAACCTACTTTGTTTTAGCTCTGATATCATACCAGACCCGTCCGGCAAAGTCAAGCGTTTTCTTCCCATTTGCGGAAGAAATTTTCGCTGGAAACGCCGTGGGGCCGGTTATACCTGCCGAGGTCGAAAAGCTCGTCCGCGTCACCCGTCAGGCGGTTGATCTGCTCCGTGCAGGTAAAGGCGGCGCGGAAGCCGAGGGCGCGGACGGTCTGCTCCGTCGCGTCGGTGTAAGCGCCGTAGGGGTAAGCGATCGCCGGGACGAAGCTGACACCGCGCGCCGCCGCCGCGTCCAGCCAGCGGCTCAGGTCGCGCGCGAGCAGCACCTGATAGCTCTCCCGGTCCTCCCAGCGCAGCGGCGCGCAGCCGCGGCGGGGACTCCGGGCGTGCAGGTCCCATGTGTGGCACTGGACCTCGATAACGCCGCGAGACGCCATATTGCGCGCCTCCTCCCAGCTTAAGTTGCTGTATTCATAGTGGTCGTCGAGCCCGGAAAACTTCTCGCAGACGCTGCCGATGACGGCGACGACGCCGCAAAAGCCGTATTCCGCGAGCAGCGGCTCGGCGAGCGTCATTGTGCTCTCGAAGCCGTCGTCAAACGTGATCATGCAGGGCTTTTCCGGCATTTCGCCGCGTCCGTCCGCCCATGCGAGCAGCTCCGCGACGCCGACGGCTGTGTAGCCGTGGTCCCGCAGCCAGCGAAGGTCTGATTCCAGCTCCGCCGGGGACACAACGTAGTCGTTCCAGTTCCCCGGTTTTTCGGAAACGTGGTGGTACATCACGATGGGCAGCGCAATGCCCTCTTCCGCCGCCCGTGCCGGGAGACGCAGCGCCAGCGCCAGCGAAAGTGCGGCGGCGAGCAGCGCCGCGAGCGCGATCTTGGTCCGTTTCATAGTGTTTTTCACCCTCTCCGCCTTAGCTTTTCCGCTTTTGCGGCGGATAAAAGCAGGAAAAAGTGGAAAAACTGCGGGTATGAAGGCTTTGGAATTTTTGTTTGTTTACGCGCTCGGCGCGCTGGGCTACGGCGGGCTGGAGATGCTCTGGCGCGGGCGGACGCACTGGACGATGCTGCTGCTCGGCGGGCTTTGCTTCCTGCTCATCTATCTCATCTGCACGCGGCTCACGATCCCGCTCGGGCGGCGCTGGGTACTCTGCGCCGCGGCGGTGACGGGGCTGGAGTTCCTGACCGGCTGCGTCGTAAATCTGCTGCTCGGCTGGGCGGTCTGGGATTATTCCGGCGTGCCGGGCAATCTGCTGGGTCAGATCTGTCCCGTGTTCTCGCTCTACTGGCTCGCCCTCGCCGTCCCCTGCTCCGCCCTCGCGCGGGCGATCCGGCGGTTTTTGTTCCCGGCGTAGTTTAAAGGCCTCCCTGTGCAAGGGAGGCTGTCAGCGCGCAGCGCTGACTGGAGGGTTGTAAGCTTCCGGGATATCCGGGCTTGGCGGTTTCGGAAGCTCGGTAACAACCCCTCAGTCGCGGCTACGCCGCGCCAGCTCCCCTTGCACAGGGGAGCCTTTAAATTGCGGCGTTTTTTTACTCCTCCGGCGCTTCCGGCTCCGGCTGCGCGGCGAGCGCTTCTCTTGCGAGGCGGACGAGGCGGCTCGTGCCGAGGCGGTCGGCTCCGGCGGCGATCATCGCCTCGGCGTCCGCGAGCGTGGCGATGCCGCCCGCGGCCTTGACGCGCACGCGCGGACCGACATGGGCGCGCAGGAGCGCGACGTCCTCCACGGTCGCGCCGCCCGCGGAAAAGCCGGTGGAGGTCTTGATAAAGTCCGCGCCCGCCGCGGTGACGATGGCGCAGAGCTGCACCTTTTCCTCCTCGCTCAGCAGGCTTGTCTCGATGATGACCTTCAGAATTTTGTCCTTCGCAACGCCGCGCACGGCGCGGATGTCGTCGAGCACATCGCCCCAGCAGCCGTCGCGCACCATGCCGAGATTCACCACCATGTCGAGCTCGTCCGCCCCGTGGCGGACGGCGTCCTGCGCCTCGAACGCCTTGACCGCGGGTGTCGCGTAGCCGTTCGGAAAGCCGATGACGGTGCAGATGCGCATCCGGTCGCCGACGTATTTCTTCGCCCCGGCAACGTGGGCGGGCGGGATGCAGACGCTCGCGCAGCCGAACTCGATCGCCTCGTCGCAGAGCGTGCGGATCTCGGCGGCGGTCGCCTCCGGGCGCAGCAGGGTGTGGTCGCATTTTGCAAGGATCTCGCGGATCTCCATAGTTATCTGTAGCTCCTTTCGGGTGTTTTCGCTTCTGTACACAGTATAACCGACTCCCCCGCGATTTTCAACACTCCGCGCGCACATATTTTCCCCCTCCGGCGAATAGAAATCAGATAAACGAAGCGACGCGCCGCGGCGCGTCCGGAACGCTGGGAGGGTCACTATGGAAGAAACCTATGTCACGAACTATGTATCGCTCTGCGGAGAAATGGCAGAGACGCCGCAGTTTTCCCACGAGAGCCGCGGCGAGCGCTATTACCGCTTCCCGCTCGCGGTGAGCCGTCTGTCCGGCACGGTGGACACGCTGCCGATCCTTGCGCGCAGCGAGCTGCTGGACGAGCTGGAGATCACCGGCGAGCCGAAGCTCGCGGTCGTCGGCGAGCTTCGCTCGTTCAACAACAAAAGCGGCGTCGGTCCGAAGCTCATTCTGACGGTGTTCGCGCGCTCGCTCCGGTTCTGCTCCGGCGAGGACGAAAACGTCATCCGCCTGACCGGAACGCTCTGCAAGGCGCCGTCCCACCGCCAGACGCCGATGGGCAGAGAGATCAGCGACCTGATGCTCGCCGTGAACCGGCGCTACGGCCGCAGCGATTACTTACCCTGCATCGCGTGGGGCGCAAGGGCGCGCGAGACCGCCCTCTGGCCCGTCGGCACGACCGCAAGCCTCACCGGGCGCATCCAGAGCCGCGCCTACACCAAGACCGTCGACGGCGTAAGCGTTGAAAAAACGGCATTTGAGGTGTCGGTGATCGACATACAGAAAGAATAACGGCGCAGCAGCGTCCGGGCTCTCCGGGCGCCGCTGCGCTTGTCAATTCTCCTCCGCGGTGCTATACTTGGCACGAAACTTGCAGCATAGTTCCGGTGAAAGCATTTTTTCCGGAGGAGACGGCTATGGAACTGGACCTCACACTGCGACAGAGCACGGCGCTCACGCCGCAGATGGTGCAGAGCATGAAAATTTTGCAGCTCGACGCGCAGAGCCTCGCGGAGTATCTGGACGAGCTGATGCTGGAAAACCCGCTGCTGGAGGAAGCGGCCCCGCAGCGCCGGCCGGGCGGCCTTGCCGCAGTCGGCGGCGGGGACGACGCGCTGCTGCGCCGCTGCGCGGCGCCGGAGCAGACCGAGACGCTTGCCGAGCATCTTATCGCCCAGCTGGACGCGCGCTCCCCTGCGCCGGCGCTGCGGCGCGAGGCCGTGCGCATTGCCGAAAATCTGAACGCCGCCGGCTGGCTGGACGGTGGAGACGCCGACCCGGAGGCGCTGGCGCTCATCCAGTCGCTGGAGCCCGCCGGTGTCGGCGCACGGACGCTCTCGGAATGTCTCTGCCTCCAGCTCCGGCGGTGCAGCCCCGTGCCGGAGCTCGCGCTTGCAATTGCGGAGCGCTGTCTGGAGGACTTATCGCGCAGCCACTATGCGCACATGGCGCGGACGCTCGGCGCGCCGCAGGCGGCGGTGCGGGAGGCTTGCGCGCTCATCCGCACGCTGCAGCCGCGACCCGGCGCAGCCTTTGCCCCGCCGGAGCAGACGGCCTACATCACGCCGGACGTGCTCGTCGCCGTCCGCGGCGGTGAGGTGGAGGTCAGCCTGAACGAGCGCTGCTTCCCCGCGCTGGAGCTCAGCCCCTCCTATTCCCTGCTGCTGCGCACGCAGGACGACCCGGAGCTGCGCGCCTACCTCGCGGAAAAGCAGCGTCAGGCGCGCTGGGTGCTGGATGCGCTCGCCCAGCGGCGGGAAACGCTGCTGCGCTGCACGGAGCAGATCACGGCGGTCCAGCGGGCGTTTTTCTGTACCCCCGGCGCAGCGCTCGCACCGCTGCGGATGGCGCAGACCGCCGAGGCTCTCGGCATACATGAGTCCACGGTAAGCCGCACCGTAAAGGGCAAATATCTCCAGTGTACGCGCGGCATCTTCCCGCTCGCGTCGTTTTTCTCTCGCGAGCTGCCCGCTGGCGGTCCGGACGCCTCCGCCGACCGCGCCAAGGCGCTGCTGAGCGCCCTTATCGCCGCCGAGGACCGGCGTTTGCCGCTCTCCGACCAGCAGCTCGCCGAACGCCTCGCCGCGCAGGGCTGCCCCATCAGCCGCCGCACCGCAGCCAAATACCGCGCCGAGCTCGGCATCCCCAGCACGCTGGAGCGCCGGGAAATATAAAAAGCAGGGAGACCGCGTGGAATACGCAGTCTCCCTGTTTATCAGCAAAGCATTTCCCCCTCAAAGTCCATACTTCTTGAGCTTCCGGTAAAACGTGCTCCGCGGAATGCCCAGCCGCTCGGCTGCCCGCTGGCAGTTTCCGCCGCTCGCCTCCAGCGCCTCGGCAATCAGCTCGCGCTCCATGCGCGCCTGCGTGCCGCGGAAGCCCTGCGTCTCCGGCACGGCGGCAGCGGGTGCAGCGTCCTCCCCGGCGCCCTTCCCGCGCTGAAAATACGGCTCGATGTGCCGTGCCTCGATCGTGTCGCCGTGGGCGTGGTTCATCGCCAGCTCAATGACGTTCTGCAGCTCGCGGATGTTGCCCGGCCAGTCGTAGCGCATCAGCAGGGCCATGGCGTCGCGGTCGATATAGCCGAATTCAAAGCCCATCTCGTAATTGAGCTTGGACATAAACGAACGGGCGAGCAGCGGAATATCGCTCTTGCGCTCGCGCAGGGGTGGAATGCGGATGCTGACGACATTCAGCCGGTAATAGAGGTCCTCGCGGAACTCGTGGGCCTTCACCTTGGCGGCGAGGGAGCTGTTTGTGGCGGCAATGAAGCGCGTGTCGATGGGAATGAGCTCCGTGCCGCCGATGCGGTCCACCTCGCGCTCCTGCAGCACGCGCAGCAGCTTCGGCTGCACGGTGAGCGGCAGGGAGTTGATCTCGTCGAGAAAAATGCTGCCGCCGCTCGCCTGCTCAAACTTGCCCATTTTGCCCCCGCGCTGCGCGCCGGTGAAGGCGCCGGGCGCATAGCCGAACAGCTCCGACTCGATGAGCGTTTCCGGAATGGCGGCGCAGTTGAGGCGCACAAAGCGCTCGTTGCGGCGGCGGGACAGGTCGTGGATGGCGTGGGCGACCAGCTCCTTGCCGACGCCCGTCTCCCCCTCGATGAGCACGCAGGAATTTGTGCGCGCCACGTCGGCGATCTCCTCCTTCAGCGCCACGATGGCGGCGCTCTCGCCGATGATGTTGGAAATGCTGTAAGATGCGCGGGCGAGGCTGCGGACGTTCTCCTTCGCGGCGTCCAGCTCCTGACTGAGGCCCTTCAGTCGCGAGGCAAAGGCGCCGGCGGAGTTTTTGCCGGTGAAAAATGTCCAGATCAGCACGCCGAAGAATTTTCCCCCGCACTCGATCGGGTAATAGTTCGTGCAGATCATCGTTCCGTTGGAGTCCAGTATATGCCCCGTCACCTTGCGGTGGGTGCGCAGCACCTCCGGCACACTCGTGTCGGGAAAAATCTCCCACGGGTAAACCGCGTTCTCGTTCTGGTGAAAGCGCCGGCGGCGCGCATACCACTCCTTGTTGCAGAATATATAGCGCCCCGTGTCGTCCGTGAGCGCCACGCAGTCCATGGCGTCGAGCAGGGCAAGCATCATTTCCTTCGAAAGTTCCTCCAGGGCCATCTCCGTTCCTCCGTTCCCCTTGCGCTTTGTGTCCTGTGCTTCTGATTATAGCGGCGCGGCCCGTCCTTGTCCAGTCCAGAGGACGGAAAACGCCCAAAGCCCACCCGCGTTTTCCGCGGGTGGGGAGAGTTGGCTTCTCCGGAAGAGCCTGTCCCCCGGAGAAGCCGGAAAGAAAAGAAAAATGGGGCTCTAAAAAAGTTCAGCGGATTTTGCTGTCTTCGTCCAGAATGGCAACGGCGCGGCACCAGCCGGCGCTGGCGTGCCTGATCTTGACCGGCAGCGCGATCACCTGAAAGCCGTAGGGCGGGAGCTTATCCAGATTCGCGAGCTTTTCCATCTGGAGATAGGCGCGGTGGCGGCCGGCCTTGTGGCCCTCCCAGATGAGCTTCGGGTCGCCCGTCTCGGCAAAGTGCTTTGCGATGAGGCCGAGCGGCGCGTCCCAGCTCCATGCGTCCGTGCCGACGGTGTGGACCCCCTGCTCAAACAGCCAGCAGGTGCCCTCCTCGCCGATGCCGCAGCCGGTGCCGAGGTATTCCTTCTGCCCGTAAACCGCGGCGGCGTTGGTGTGGACCAGAACGATGTCGCCGGGCTTGAGCGTGTATCCGACCTTTTCAAAATAGGCCTTGAAATCCGCGCTGGTGCAGACATAGCCGGTGGGCTTGTCGGAAAAATCGACCATCACGCCGTCGCCGATGCACCACTCCAGCGGCACCTCGTCGATGCCCCAGGAGGGCTCGCCCTCGTTCATCGTGGAGTGATAGTGCCAGGGCGCGTCCATATGCGTGCCGGTGTGGGGCGAGATCTGATGGATGGTCTCATTGGCCCAGCCCTCGCCGTCCGGCAGATCCTCCGTGCGCAGGCCGGGAAAATACTTGCGCATGGTGTCCAGACTCTTGGGCTGCTTGTGGGAATAATACTCGATGACCGGCATCATGTGCGGGGGGTCGGCCGGAACATCGTTTTCGATGGTAACGCTGAGATCCAGGATTTTCATGGTTTTCCTCCGATTGAAAGCGAGGCTGCGGCGGTCAGAAGCTGTAAGTCACGAAGCCGAGACTGCCGAGCGCGAAGATAAACAGGAAGAGCGTGAGAACCGACACAAGGCTGCAAACGCTGACGATGAGTCCTGCGAACACGCCGTCGCGCTTCTGGGCGATGGCCATGCCGACGGTCGCAACCGGGGCGGGCGTGCCGAGAATGAGAGTGCCGAGCACCAGCGGTGCGCCGCGGAAGCCCATCGCGATCATGATGAGGCAGCAGACGAGCGGCTTTGCAACCATGCAGAGCGGGGTGAAGCGGGCAACCTCCTTGCCGTAGGCTCGGATGTTGTCCAGATTGATGGTGCCGCCGACCGCCACGAGCAGGAGCACGGTGGACATGGAGCCGAGGGAGGTGAACACACTGTTGATGCAGGTCGGGAACGCGAACAGGTGGTGCTGGATGGGGTTCCAGATAATGCCGATGACGGTGCCGAGAATGACCGGGCTCGTGATGATGGTGCGGAGCAGATATTTGCCGGTGATTTTGGTCTTCTGGCCCTGCTCATCGCCGTAAGCGGCCAGCAAAATCACGCTGAGAAGGTTCAGGAACGGAATGACGAGCGCCATGTAAAGCGTCATCGTGGTAAGCTGGGAGGCATCAAAGAGCGTCTTGGCGATGGGCAGCGCAAAAATAACGCAGTTCGTGCGGAAAAATGCCTGCATAGCCGGGGCCTTCATGTTCGGCTCCTTGACGCATTTGGCGCCGTAGAGCCAGCCGATGACGATGGTCAGGGCGGTGAGTCCGATGTAGACGAGCAGCTCCGTCACGTTCACTTCCGCGGCGAAGTTTGCGTTGCGCATGGAGTTGAAGAAGGTGAACGGGAGCAGGATCGAGAACGCGAACTTGGTCAGCGTTCCGAAGTCGCTCTTTTTCAGAACCTTGAATTTTGCCAGCAGATAACCGAGCAGCAGTTCAAGGGCGAGCGGGGCCGTGGCGTTCAGACCGGCCAGAAAGCTGGATAGGATCATACTTTTTTATTCCTCTCTTTTTTGTTACTCATTTTTCCTGTTTCGGCGCTTGCAGGGGCGGGTCTTTTTTTCTACTGTCCCTCCTTCTCGCTGCGCGGTGCCGGGTGCGCCTCCCCTTCTCCCGGCGGCACAGCTTTTTTTGCTTCTCGCTTTTTATGTTGTTGCAAGTGCCGTGCCAGGTCCGGATTTTTTACCAAAAAAGAGGATTTTTCAGTGAGAAACCGGAAAAACCGGCGTTCCGCCGCAAAACGGTCGGTCCGGAGTCTCCGGTTTCCGGTTGTTTTTATCAAAAGTGAGACAAAATTCTCAGTCCGGTCACTGTCTCATTCCCATTTTTGAGACAGGCTGAAAGAAAAAAGGGCGTGACCTGTGCAGATCACGCCCTTTTTTGTCAGTTTTCTCGCAGCTTCTTCCCCATCTCGATGCGCACCTCGTGCCGGGCGGGATCGGTGTTGGAATAGGCGTACAGGTCAAAGCCGATGATCGCAAAGCCGTTTTTCCGGTAAAAGGCGATGGCATTCTCGTTGCAGGATTGCGTTTCCAGAACGATCATCCGCGCGCCGGAGGACACCGCTGCGGCTTTGATCGCGCGCATCAGCTCCGTTCCGACGCCCCTGCCGCGCGCGGCGGCATCAAAAACGCAGATGTTGCTGATCCGGAAGCGGTTGTTCCAGCTCTCCGGCGAGCCCTCCGCATAGCCGAGCAGGTGATCGCCCTCAAATGCGCCAAAGGCGGCCGGGGCCTCCAGCCACTCGCCGAAAAACACATCATCGAACGAGCGCTCAACCGGCGCCGGGAAGAGCCGGTACTCCGGCCGGAAGCCGGTCTCGGACGCCGCAATGTCGTAATAGCCGTGCGTCCGGTAGCGGGCGGTGAATTTCCGGTCCGCGTAAATTTTCTTTTCCAGCGGTCTGATTTCCATACCGTGCCCTCCCATGTGTCAATACACGATTTTTTCGTGTGCGCTGTGCTCCCCCGCCCGTTCGAGTGCAACATTCAGGGCGTTGCCGGTCAGCAGGATGATGCCGCAGATGTAAAACCAGAACATCATCAATATGATGCTGGCGAGCGAGCCGTAAACCAGCGGATATTTCACGCTCAGTCCGATAAAATAAGAGAAGATCGGGCTGACGACGAGCAGCGCAAGGGCGCTCGCGAGCGCGCCGGGGAGGACATACACTTTTCCGTCCCGCGGGGCGGTGAAGCGGAAAAGAATGCTGAGCACGACGAACAGCAGCCCCGCCATCAGCAGAAACCGCGCCCAGTTCCACGCCGAAGAGATGTTCAGGAAGTCGATGTGGCTGTCCACGAACTCCAGGAACCATTTGCCCGTAATGATAACGGCCATGCAGACAAGAATGGTCAGCAGGAAGAGGATGGAGAACAGAAAGCTGAACACCAGCGCGAACACGTCGCCGTAGCGCCTGCGCCCGCGCATTTCGCCCGTGACATTGTCGATGAGGCGGAAGGCCGCGGAGGAGCTTGTCAGCATAACGAGCAGCGCGGCGATGAACATGGTTTTGCTGAGGTTATTGGAGACATAGGCAAGGTAGTCCATAATCGTGTCGACCGTCTCGTAGGGCAGCATCATGCTCAAGAATTCCCGGATATTGCCCATTGCGGGAAAGAGGCTGCCGACGAGGGTGTAAACGCAGATGAGCAGCGGGAACACCGCCATCGTCAGCGAATAGGAAAGACCCGCCGCGGCGCGGGGAATATGGTTCTTGATGTAAATATCCACGACGCCGAAGACGACGCGCTTCGTTTTTTCGAGCTTCAGGTCCTGCTCCCTCCCCTCTGCATACAAGTCTATGCTCAGGTCCAAGCCAAAACTTCCCCGGCGCCGGTCAGCCGGAGCCGGGGAAGCGAGAAAATTTCAGGTATCTGGCGCTAAGAACGCTTACTTGCTGTTGAAGATCTTGAAGATGCTGTCGAAGGGGTCCTCCTCCGTGTCCGTTCCGCGCTCCTCGGTCTTCGGGACCTCGGCGGGCTTTGCAGCCTCGGCGGCCATGCCGGAGGCGGCGGAGAAGAGCTCCTCGGCCTTTGCCTCCACGCCGACGGGCTTCGCGGCGGTCTTGCTGTCCTCAAAGCCGGTGGCGATGACGGTCACGCGGATCTGGTCCTCCATTGCGTCGTCGAAGGTCGCGCCGAAGATGATGTTCGCGTCCGGATGCGCAGCCTCCTGCACGAGACTCGCGGCGGCTTCGACGTCCTCAAGACCCATATCGGCGGAGCCGGTGATGTTGATGAGCACGCCGTGGGCGCCGTTGATGCTGGTCTCCAGCAGCGGGCTCTCGATGGCGGCGCGGGCTGCCTGCTCCGCCTTGTCCTTGCCGTCGGCAACGCCGACGCCCATGTGGGCGTAGCCCGCGTCCTTCATGATGCAGGTGACGTCCGCAAAGTCGAGGTTGATGAAGCCGGTGTTCTTGATGAGGTCGGAGATGGAGACCACAGCCTGACGCAGCACGTCGTCCGCGATCTCGAAGGCGTTCGCGAACGTGACCTTCTGGTCGGTGGCGAACTTCAGGCGGTCGTTCGGGATGATGATGAGGCTGTCGACCTTGCCGAGCAGCTCCTCGACGCCGCGTTTGGCCTGCTCCGCGCGGCGCTTGCCCTCGAAGGTGAACGGGCGGGTGACGACGCCGACGGTCAGGATGCCCGCTTCCTTGGCGATCTCCGCCACGACGGGAGCCGCGCCGGTGCCCGTGCCGCCGCCCATGCCGGCGGTGATGAATACCATGTCCGCGTCCTCAAAGCACTTGGCGATGTTGTTGCGGTTCTCCTCCGCGCTGCGCTTGCCGACGTCCGGGTCGGAGCCCGCGCCCTGACCATGCGTCAGCTTTTCGCCGATCTGGATCTTCTGGTCCGCGTTGGAGATCGCGAGCGCCTGCTTGTCCGTGTTGACGGCGATAAATTCCACACCCTTGGTGCCGGAGCTGACCATGCGGTTGACAACGTTGTTGCCCGCGCCGCCGACGCCGACGACCTTCAGCGTCACAACATTTTCCGGACCGGTTTCAGGTACGAATGCCATATCTATTTCCTCCCAATTATTTATCCGATTGCGGCGCTTCGCCGCTTAGTATTCTGGAATCCGGGGCTGCAAAATCTGAATATTCAATTTATTCTAATCCATTTTTCCGTCAAGGTCAATGTTTTTTTGGCGGATGGACGGATTTTTCACGGTTTAGTCATAAGTGAGGTGGGCGCGGCGGTCGATGCTGAGGTCCAGCGTGCCGCGGTCGCCCTCGGCGAGCGCGTCCGCGGCGCTCAGAAGCACCTGGAATTTATACTCCAGATCGTCGTTCGTGCCGAGCTTCACGGTGAAGCGGCCGAGGTAATCGAAGCTGGGGCTTGCAACGTTGGAGATGTCGATATAGGTGACATCTCCCTGCATGCCGAGGTCGGAGATCTGGCGCAGGATGGCGGCGAGGTAGTTCACCTTCGGCTTTTCCGCGTCGCCCGCGGCGATGATCTCGCCGACCTCCGGCGCGATGGGCGTGATGCCCTCCACGCGGATGAGCCCCGCAAGGTCGCCGCTTTGCGCCTGGGCAAGAAGCTTGCATGTCCGGTCGATGACCCAGACGCCGGTCTCCGTCGTGACGCAGGCGATGGCGCTGCTCTCCGTGACCGTGATGACAACGGTGCCGGGCCATACACGGTCGACCGAGGCGGTCTCCACGTAGGGCAGCCGCGAGAAGATGCGGCTGTTCGCGGTGAAGCGGTTTAAGAAAAAGAGGTTATCCCCCGTCTCGATGCCGCTCGCCTCGATGACCTCCTCGCTCGTATAAAACGAGTTGCCGCGCACCTCGATGGTCGATACGCGGAAGAACACGGAAAGCGCGAGCGCGAGCGCCGCGCAGACGATGAGGAACGACACCGGCGCGAAGAGCGCGCTGCGTTTTTTCTTTTTTCTTGCGCTTTGGTTCATAGTATCGGTCCGATGCCTCCTGCTTTGCTTTAGTTTGCATCCCGCCCGGCGGGATTATTCCCGGCGCACGTCCGCGCCGAGGGCGCGGAGCGTCCCGGCAAGGCGGTCGTAGCCGCGCTCGATATGTCCGCTGTCGCGCACGGTGCTCTCCCCCTCTGCGGCGAGCGCGGCGACGACCATCGCAGCCCCGCCGCGCAGGTCGCACGCCGTGAGCGGCGCGCCGGTAAGCCGGCGGACGCCCGTCACCATGGCGACGCGCCCCTCCGTGCGGATGTCCGCACCGAGGCGGCGGAGCTCCGATACATGGCGGAAGCGGTTTTCAAAGATGTTCTCCACGAAAACGCTCGTGCCGTCGGCGCGCAGGCTCGCCGCCATGAGGAGCGCCTGTGCGTCCGTCGGGAAGCCGGGATAGGGCTTCGTGACGACCGGGCGGCAGGCGCGCATCGCACCGCTGCGGCGGAGCCGGACGCTGCTGCTGCCCGCGACGACGGCGCAGCCCATCTGCCGCAGCGCGGCGCAGACGGTCTCGATGTGCGCCGGGACCGCATCCGTCAGCAGCACGTCGCCGCCCGCGGCGGCAGCGGCGCAGAGGTAGGTCGCGGCGGCGATCCGGTCCGGCATGACGCGGTGCTCCGTCACGGCGCGCGGGGCAAAGCCCGCGACGGCGATCTCCGGCGTTCCCGCGCCGGAAATGCGCGCGCCCGCGGCGCAGAGAAAGCGCTGGAGGTCCTCGATCTCCGGCTCGCGCGCGGCGTTCGTGATGACGGTCTCGCCCTCCGCTGCGCAGGCGGCGAGCATGGCGTTTTCCGTCGCGCCGACGCTGGGGAAATCGAGATTGAGGTGCGTTCCGCGCAGCCTGCGCCTGGCCCGGCAGACGACCTCGCCGCCGGTCTCCTCCACCTCCGCGCCGAGGGCGCGGAGCGCGGCGAGATGCAGGTCGATGGGGCGGCTGCCGAGCTCGCAGCCGCCGGGCGTGGAGAGCCGCACCTCCCCGCAGCGCGCAAGAATAGCGCCCATATACATCACGGACGAGCGCATCTTCAGCATGAGCTCATGGGGAATGTGGTTTTCGTTCATTCCGGAGGAGTCTACCAGAATTTCCCCTCCGTTTTGCATCACGCGGCAGCCGAGGTGCCGGAGAATTTCCGCCGAGGCATCCACATCCAGCAGACGCGGGCAATTCGTGAGGCGGGTCTCCCCGCCGCTCAGCAGGCTTGCCGCAAGGATCGGCAGCACCGCGTTTTTGCTCCCCTGCACCGCCGCGCTCCCGCGCAGCTCGTTTCCGCCGCAGACGCTCCATACCGGCATGATCGCACCCTCCGCTTACACTTGAATTTTTCAAGTCATCCTATGCGAGAAGGCGAAAAGCGTGCGGTTATTTCACAAATCCGAGAACGAGCGACGCGATGCGCTCCGCCGCGTCGGGAACGCCGCCGTCGCGCATGTCGAGCGCCATCTGCGCAAGCGTTTCCTTATCGCGCAGCAGCGCGGCAGCGGCAGCATAGAGCCCCGCGGCGTCAAATTCGCCCTCGCGGAGCACCCTTGCCGCGCCGGAGGCGGCGAGCGCCTCGGCGTTCCGCTCCTGCTGGTGGTTCGTGACGTTCGGGCTCGGCACGAGCAGCGCGGGCCTGCCGAGCAGCTGAAGCTCGCTGAGTGTCGCCGCACCGGAGCGGCACATCACGAGGTCCGCGGCGGTCATCGCCGTGCCCATATCGTAAATGTACTCGCGGATCTCCGCGCCGCGGTCGGCGGCGTCGGCGAGGTCGCGCTCCGCCATGCGCTCCGCGAGCTGGGCATAGCCGCGGCGCCCCGCGGAGTGGAGCATGGTGAACTCCCCCTTCTCGCAGCAGAGCGCGGTGAAATCCGGCATCATCGCGTTGATATGCCCGCTGCCGAGGCTGCCCCAGACGGAGAGCAGCAGCGGCTTATCCGCCGGAACACCGAGCTTTTCCTTGGCTTCCGCCTGCGTGAGCGCGGAAAACTCCGTCCGCACGGGCGTCCCGGTGTATTCCACGCGGGCGCGCTTCGGATAATTGCCCGCAACGTGGGCAAAGCCGACCATCACGCAGTCGACCATGCCGGCGAGCATCTTGGTCGTGAGCCCCGGCACGGCGTTGGATTCGTGGACGAGCGTCGGGATGCCGAGCTCGTGGGCGGCGCGGAGCGCCGGGTAGCAGACATAGCCTCCCGTGCCGATAACGGCGTTGGGCGCAAACTCGCGGATGATCGCCTTTGCCGCCCTTGTCGCGGTCAGGACGGTCTTCGCCGTGTGGAGATTGTGCTTCAGCCCCGCGAATGAGAGGCTGCGGCTCAAATTGCTGATCTCCACGGTGGATATCGGGTAGCCCTCGCGCGGGACGAGCTCCGTCTCCATCATTCCCTGCGCGCCGATGAATAAGATCTCCGCGTCCGGCACGGCTTCGCGCAGGCGGCTCGCCACGGCGAGCGCCGGGTTGATATGGCCCGCGGTGCCCCCGCAGGCAAAGATGAATTTCATTTCTGAGCGCCTCCCTGACTCTGCGACGTGCGCGGGACATTCCGCTTCGGGCGGATGAATTTTTTCTCCGGAATGTCGCGCGAGATGGAGAGGATGACCCCCATTTCGGCGAGCTGGATGAGCAGCGCGGTGCCGCCGTAAGAGAAAAACGGCAGTGAAATGCCCGTGCAGGGGATGAGATTCGTGACGACGGCGACGTTCAGGATCACCTGAAACGCCAGCAGCGCCGTGATCCCCGCGCAGACGAGCGCGCTGTAGCGGTCGCGGCAGTGCATCGCGAGATAAAACCCGCGGCAGATCAGCAGCGCGAAGAGCGCCAGAATGAGCGCCGCGCCGATAAAGCCGAGCTCCTCGCAGACGACGGCGAAGATAAAGTCGTTGTGCTCCTCCGGCAGATAGAGATACTTCTGGCGGCTGTTGCCGAGTCCGAGCCCGCTGAAGCCGCCGCTGCCGACGGCGTAAAGGCTCTGGACGATCTGGTAGCCCGTGTCGCTCGTGTCCGCGAAGGGGTCGAGCCACGCGGTGATGCGGTCGGAGGTGTAGTCCGTGGCGGTGAGGACGATCGCGCCCAGAAGCCCGACCGCGCCGAGTCCCGCGCCGAACCAGATAAGCCGCGTTCCGCCGAGGAACATCATCGTCGCCGTGATGAGCACGATGATGATGGAGGCGGAGAAGTGGGGCTCAAGGACCAGCAGTCCGATAATGACGGCGGCGACCGCCGCGAAGGGCAGGACGCCGTATCTGAAGGTGCCCATTTTGTTCTTGAAGCGGCAGATGAGCTGCGCGTCGAACAAAATGACGGCGATCTTCGCAATCTCGGAGGGCTGGAACGTGACGCCCGCGACCTCGAACCAGCGGCGCGCGCCGTTGACGCGCTTGCCGCCGACGAGCACGAGCAGCAGCATGACGCCCGCGAAGAGCAGGATGACGCCGGAAAAGCGGCGGTAAAAGCCGATGGGAAAGCGCGAGGCGACGATCATAATGGCGACGCCGACCGCCGCGAACAGCAGCTGGCGCGTGAAGAAATAAGTCGCCGTGTGCTTCGTGGAACTGGAGTAGTAAGCGCGCGCGAAGCTCGCGGAGAGCACCATCACGACGCCGATGGTCAGCAGCAGCAGCGTCAGCAGCAGAAACGGCACGTCGATGCTGCCACGGCCGATGCCGGAATCGTCCGTATAGTCCGCGAGGCGGTTTTCGTTATAATCCATAGCAGAGTCCCCTCCAAGGGAAAAAGCGGTTTCAGAAGCGGTCGAAAATACCCCAGAAGCTCAGCACCGCGAACACGGCGGAGACGAAGGTGAAAAGCGCGAAAAGCTCTTTTTCCTTCCATTTTTTTCCCGTCCAGCCGCCCATTTCGAGGTGATGGTGGAACGGCGCCATTTTAAAAACGCGCTTGCCGTGGCTGAGCTTGAAATACGTCACCTGAATGATGTCCGAGAGCGTCTCCCAGAGGTAGACGATGCCGAGGGTGATGAGGATGAGCGGCATATCGTAAGCAAACGCCATGGCGACGACCGCGCCGCCCAGAAACAGGCTGCCCGTGTCGCCCATAAACACCTTGGCGGGGTTGAAGTTATAGAGCAGAAAGCCCATCAGCGCGCCGGTCATACCGCTCGCGAAAATGCCGAGTCCGAGGTATTTCTGCCCCCAGAAGAAGCAGAGCGCGGTGTAGAAAATGAAGACCGGCAGGCTCGTGCCCGTCGCGAGACCGTCCACGCCGTCCGTGATGTTCACGGCGTTGACCGTGCCGACGATGACGAAGGCGGCAAAGATGACGTAAAGCACCTCGTTCAAGGCAAAGGTGACGTTGAAAAACGGGACGTAAACGTCGATGCAGTGGGGCGTCTCGCTGACCTTCAGCAGTCCGAAGAGCTTCAGCAGATAGATGAACGCGACGGCGACGGCGAGCTGGAGCAGGAATTTCTGCCGCGCCGTGAGTCCGAGGTTCTGCTTGTGCTTGAGCTTTTCAAAATCGTCCAGAAACCCGATCGCGCCGTAGATCAGGGCGAAGATGAGCACGAAAATATGGCTGTAATCGCCCTTCGCCATGCTTTGCCAGCCGACGGTCAGGCAGACCGCCGTCACCGCGGCGATGAACATCAGACCGCCCATCGTCGGCGTGCCCTCCTTGCTGCGGTGCCATGTCGGACCGATCTCCTTGATGGACTGCCCCGCCTTGATGCGGCGCAGGAACGGCACGAGCCACGCGCCCACGAGCGCGCTCACGGCAAAGCCAATGACGAACGACAGGATCAGTTTCAGCGTCATTTTTGTTTCCTTCTTCTCTCCAGTATTTCCGCGACGACCTCGCGCTCGTCGAGGTGGTGCTTGACATGATTTATCTCCTGATAGGTCTCATGTCCCTTGCCCGCGAGGACGATCACGTCGCCGGGGCGGTGGTTTTCGATGGCGTATTCGATCGCCTTCACGCGGTCGGGAATCGCGATGAAGCGCTTTTTCCCACCGGTGCAGCCGGCGACGATCTCGCGGATGATCTCCTCCGGGTCCTCCGTGCGGGGGTTGTCGGAGGTGACGATGGTAAAGTCGGCGAGCTCCGTCGCGATGCGTCCCATCACGGGACGCTTCGTGCGGTCGCGGTCCCCGCCGCAGCCGAAAAGCGCCACGACGCGGTCCGGCGAGGTCTCGCGCACGGTGCGGAGCACGTTTTCGAGTGCGTCCGGCTTGTGGGAGTAGTCGATCAGGATCGTGTAGTCCCCGTCCGTCGGAACGGTCTCCACGCGCCCCTTTACGCCGTGGGCAGAGCCCAGCGCGGCGGCGGCGCGCTCCAGCGGGATGCCGAGCGACATCGCGCACGCGAGCACGTCCAGCGCGTTATAGACGGAGAAGCGTCCGGGAATTTTGAGCTCCACGCGCTGGATGTCCCCGATCGTGACGGCGCAGAACTTCACGCGGTCCGGCAGGAGCTTCACGTCCTTTGCAACGAGGTCCGCCTCGTTGCGGTCGATAGAATAGGTCAGAACCGGGCTGTCGGCGTGCTCTATCATATAGCCGCCCCATTTGTCGTCCAGATTGATGACCGCGCGGGAGCAGCGGGAGAACAGGCGCGACTTTGCCTCGGCATACGCTTCCATTGTACCATGGAAGTCAAGATGGTCCTGCGAGAGGTTCGTATAGACCGCCGCGGCGAAGTGAATGCCCGCGACGCGGTCGAGCACCAGCGCATGGGAGGAGACCTCCATCACGACGTGGGTGCAGCCGGCGTCCGCCATGCGGCGGAAGAGCTCCTGAAGCTCATAGCTCTCCGGCGTCGTGCGCTCGGCGGGCTCCTCCGCCGAGCCGATCATGTTCGCGTTCGTGCCGATGAGCCCGACCTTCGCGCCGAGAGCCTCCTCCAGGACATGCTTGATGAGCAGCGTGGAGGTCGTCTTTCCGCTCGTTCCGGTGACGCCGACGATCTGCATCTGCTTCGCCGGATGGCGGAACCACGCGGCGGAGATGAGCGCGAGCGCCTCTCGGCTGTTTTCCACCTGCACGTAAGGCACGTCGCCCTCCGGCGGCGTCTGGCAGAGCACCGCGGCGGCTCCGGCGGCGACGGCGGCGGGGATGAAGCGGTGACCGTCGCTCTCATAGCCCACGATGGCGGCGAAGAGGTCGCCGGGCTGCGTCTTGCGCGAATCATAGCTGACGCCGCCGATCTCCGTCTCCGGGTCCGCCGTCATAGCGAGAACGGCGACGTCCTGCAAAAGATCCTTCAGTTTCATAGTCTTGTTCCTCCCTTCGCTTGGAAAAAATTGAAGTCTGGAATTAGTTGCGCGCCGAGGCGTTGTAGTCCGTATCCACAAGTCCCACCTCGATGACCGTGCCGTAAGGCACCTTGGTGCCCGGCTCGACGCTCTGGCGGGAGACGACGACGCTCTGGGAGTCCGTCACGGAGTGGCTGGACGTGTTGATGAAGAGCGCTTCATAGCCGAGGCGCTGGCGCGCGATGTCGTAGGTCAGACCCGTGAGGTCCGGGACCTCCGTCATCTCGTCGGGCGGGGTCGCGTCGGCGTAGAGCACGATCTGGCTCTGGGCGGCGACGACGGAGTTTGCAGCCGGGAGCTGCATCGTGACGGTCGCACCCGCGCCGTAGGTGCGGAAGCTGAGCCCCATCGCGGCGAGCTGCTCCTTCGCCTCCTCGACGGTGAGACCCGTGAGGTCCGGCACGCTGCGGTCGAGGTTCGCGAGCTCCGCCTCGGTGTACTCGGCGTCCACGCCGAGATAGGGCAGGATATCCGCCATCATGTTGCCGACGGTCGGCGCGCCCATGGCGCCGCCGGAGACCGCCGTGCCGCACGCCTCGTCCGGGTTATCGAGCAGAACGAGGATGCAGATCTGGGGATCGTCCATCGGCGCGACGCCGATGAAGGAGACGATGTATTTTTTCTGGCCGCCGACCTCAAGGACCGTGTCCGTCGAGGTGCCGGTCTTGCCGCCGATGCGGTAGCCGGCGACGTAGGCGTTTTTGCCGGTGCCCTCCACCTTGTCGCAGACGACCTGCTCCAGAATGGAGCACATGGTCTTGCTCGTCTCCTCGCTGATGACCTGCCGCAGCACGGTCGGCTCCGTCGCGGAGACGGTGTTGCCCTCGCTGTCGATGACCGCTTTCACAAGGTAAGGCTGCATCAGATAGCCGCCGTTCACGACGGCGCTCATCGCGCGGACGAGCTGGAGCGGGGTGATGTTGAAGGTCTGGCCGAAGCTCGCCGCGGCGAGCTGGGTCTGGTTATAGGGGTCTTCAAACACCGCGTCGCTCCACCAGATGCTGCTTGCCTCGCCGCTGAGCTCAATGCCGGTCGTCTCGCGCAGTCCGAAGGCGTCCACGTAATCGTAGAATTTGCTCGCGCCGATCTTCTGGGCGATCTGGATCATCGCAACGTTGCAGGAGTGCTGCAGGCTCTGGGTCAGGGTCTGCGCGCCGTGGCCCTCGCGCTTCCAGCAGTGTCTGCCGTCCTCGCCCTGATCGCCGACGACCTGAATGAAGCCGCCGCAGTAAAAGCTGCTGCTCTCCGCGTCGACGACGCCCTCTTCGAGCGCCATGGCGACGGTCAGCGGCTTGAAGGTAGAGCCGGGCTCATAGCTGTCCTCGACCGCCTTGTTGCGCCACTGCGCCTTCTGCGCCTGATTGAAGATCGTCTCGCGCACGGTCTCGTCGGCGGTCTCCGCCATTTTTTCCTTGACGCGGTCGCTGACCTCCTGATAGTTGTTGCAGTCGAAGTTATCGAGCGAGACCATGCCGAGGATCTCGCCGGTGTTGACGTCCATCGCGATGGCAGCCGCGCCGTTCTGGACGCCGTAATCGGCGACCGCCTGCGTCAGATGCTTTTCGAGGTAATACTGGATGGTCGTGTCGATCGTCGTGACGACGCTGTAGCCGTCCTCGGCGTCGTAGTAGTCCTCATACTTCGTGTAGAGCATGTCGGTGCCGTATGCGTTTTTCGCGCGGACGATGCGCCCGGCGGAGCCGGTCAGCACGCTGTCGAGCTGGAGCTCCAGTCCGGCGAGGCCGCTGTTTTCGTAGCCGACGAAGCCGATGACGTGGCTCGCGAGCGAGCCGTAGGGGTAATAGCGCTTGGAGTCCGTCTCGATCTTGACGCCCTTGAGGTTATATTCGTTCTTGAATTCGCGCACCTTGTCGGAGACGTCCTGCTCCACTTTTCGCGCTACGGTCTTGTACCAGCTTTTGGTGTCCTGCGTCATCTCCATGATCTTGCCGTAATCGACGTCGAGGATCGCGGAGAGCTCGCGCGCGATGAGCACGGGGTCTTCGTTATACATCACGATCTCCGCCGGGGAGATATAGATCGTGTCCACCGTCGCGCTTTTCGCGAGGATCATCATGTTGCGGTCATAGATCGTGCCGCGTCCGGAGTCCACCGTCGTCTCGCGCACCTGCTGGGAAATGGCGGCGGATTCATAGCGCTCATGGTCCACGATCTGCAATTTGAACAGCCGCGCGCCGAGGACTAAAAATGCAGCAATGCCGCACACTCCAAGAAGGACGAGTGTGCGGCGGAGCATTCTTTGATTGGGCGCGGAATTTGTCCGCTTTTCGCTGCGTTTATCTGCCATAAGATTCAAAGCTCCTGTTATACGCTGAACGGGTTAGTCGGACCTGCCGTTTATCTCATGATACGCCGGGGCTTATCCGAAATATGCGCCGAGTCCGGAGAGGAAGTCCGCCGCGCGGTCGATGAGGCTCTCGCCCTCGCTCTGGGCGACGACGACCGCCTTATCCGGCGAGGAGGTGTCGATATAATACACCTGATCCGCCTTCGGCTTCTGCATGCCGAGGGAGGACACGGCGTAATCCTCGATCTCCGCGAGGTTGAAGGCGCTCTCGTAGGCGATCTTGAGCTTCGCCTGCTGCTGCTCCAGCTCCGCGAGCTGCTGCTCCAGCTCCACGGCGCTGTCCGCGACGCTGAAAAGCTGCACCTGCGCCAGAATGCCCGTGATGAGCAGGAATGCGGCGACGAGCCCGCCCAAAATGGCGGTCGGGGCGATGCCCTGCTTCGTGCGCGCCGCGGTCTTCGCGCGGGTGCGGACGCGGGTCCGGGTCTGGGTCTGGGGGCGCGCCGCCGGAGTCTGAGGGCGGCTGTATTCCTCCGGATAGAGCTCCGGATTGTTGAAATCATACGCGAGGGAGCCGTAAACCGCGCCCTGTCCGTATTTTGCCGATGCAGCCGCTGCCATTTTTTATCGTCCTTTCTCTGAATGTGTCCGAAAAATGTGGTTGATCTTTTGTTTTCACACCCGCTCCGCGACGCGCAGCTTGGCGCTGCGGGAGCGCGGGTTCTCCTCCAGCTCCTGCGTGGAGGGCAGGATGGGCTTGCGCGTTACGCTCCGGAGCGTCTGCACAAAGCCGCAGGTGCAGACCGGGAACTCCCGCGGGCAGGTGCAGCCGTGCTCGCGCGAGGCGATGGCGTTTTTTACGATGCGGTCCTCCAGCGAGTGGAAGGAGATGACGGCGAGCCGTCCGCCGGGGTTCAGGAGCTCCACCGCGTGGTCCAGCAGCTCGCTGACGGAGCCGAGCTCGTCGTTCACGGCGATGCGGATCGCCTGAAAGCTCCGCTTTGCCGGGTGCTGCTTTTCGCGCAGCGCGGCGGCGGGCATGGCGGAGCGGATAACGTCCACGAGCTCCAGCGTTGTGTCGATCGGCGCGGTCTCCCGCCGCCGGACGATCGCCTGCGCGATACGGGGCGCATAGCGCTCCTCGCCGAAATCGTAGAGGATGCGCTTGAGCTTCTCCTCCGGCCATTTGTTCACGATGAACCACGCCGTGATCCCCTCGCTGCGGTCCATGCGCATGTCGAGTGGGGCGTCCGCCATATAGGAAAAGCCGCGTTCGGGGTTATCGAGTTGGGGCGAGGAGACGCCGAGGTCAAAAAGCATGCCGTCCGCGCCGGAAACGCCGGCGTCGGCGAGCAGCTGGGGCAGGTCGCGGAAGTTTCCGTGGACAAAGGTGATGCGGTCGGCGTAGGGCGCGAGGCGCTCCCGCGCGCGGTCGAGCGCCATCTCGTCGCGGTCGATTGCGATGAGCCGCCCGGTGGTCAGGCGCTTCGCGATCTGCTCGGAGTGACCGCCCATGCCGAGCGTGCCGTCCACATAAATGCCGTCGGGATGGATATTCAGCGCCTCGATGCACTCGTTCAGCAGCACGGAATAATGCTTCAATTCCATATCAGAACTCCAGCTCCTCCATCACGGCGGCGATGTTCTCCGGCGTTGTTTCGATCGCGTTCAGCTCCGCCCATGCGTCGCTGTCCCAGAGCTCCGCGTGGTTGTTGCAGCCGACGACCGTCACGTTTTTGGTCAGTCCGGCGAAGTCGCGCAGATTCTGCGGGATGAGGATGCGGCCCTGCGCGTCGAGCTCGCAGCGCGCGGCGTAAGCAAAAAGCGGGCGCATCTTGCGCTGCTTGACGTAAGGCATGGCGTTGACCTTGTCGGAGAAGATCTGCCAGCTCTCGGAATTATAGGCGGAGAGACAGCGGTCCATGCTGAGCGTGACGTAAAACACGTCGCCGAGCTCCTCGCGCAGTCTTGCGGGGATGAAAAGACGGCCCTTGGCGTCCAGATTGTGCTGATATTCGCCGGTCATGCCTGTCTCGTCTCCCCTTTCGCGCAAATTTTGGGCTTTGCTGCCACATTCGTGGGAAAATGATGCACTTTACACCACTTTTCCCCACAGCGTGGTTTTATTATAAGTGGTAGACATAAAAAATGCAAGCACATTTTTCCGGAAATTTTCGCTTTTTTCCTTCCAGTTTTTTCCAGTCCCCGCTCCCCTGCCAACTTCTTGTGTTCCGGCGGGCAAAAACGAAAAATCCCCACAAAACCTTGTGGGGAGACAAAAAATCGCAGCGCCGGCGGAGTCTCTGCGCACCGGCGCTGCGTTTACATAATATATTTAGTTTTATGCTCTGCTCAGTCCGCGAAGTCCTGCCCGCTCACGTGCTCCACCTGTGCCGTGGAGGGGGCGGCGCTCTTCATATTGCCTGCCGCGGAGCGGAAGTTGGCGCGGGACTGCTTCACCTCGCTGAGCGCGGAGTTGATCGCCTCCTCCGTGCGGCGCAGGGCGTCGTCCACGTAGCTGTTTGCAACGCGGTAAAGCTCGCGCGTGCGGCTTTCGGCGGCGGTCAGGATCTCGTTGCTGCGCAGCTTGCTCGCGCGGACGATCTCCTGCTCCTCCACGAGCTCCTTTGCGCGGTCCTCCGCGGTCTTGCGGATGGTGTCCGCATTGGCGCGGGCGGAGTTGATGAATTCGTCGCGGGCGCTGACGAGGCGCTTTGCCTCCGCCAGCTCGGTCGGGAGCTGCGCCTTGATTTCGTCGAGCAGGTTGAGCACCTTGTCGCGCTCGACGATGCACTTTTCGTTCCCAAGGGGAACGCCCCATGCCTCCGTGACCATGGTGTAAAGCATTTCGATCAGTTCCAGAACATCGTTTTCCACGGGTCGATCTTACTCCTCTCTCTTTTTCGCTCTCTCGATCACGTCGTCCAGGATCTCCATCGGAACGAACTTGCGCAGGTCGCAGCCGTAGCGCGCCATTTCTTTCACGACGGAGGAGCTGATGTAGGTGTATTTTTCGCAGCTCGTCAGGAAAACGGTGTCCAGATTGGGGACCAGTTTTTTGTTCACGAGCGCCATCTGGGTCTCGGACTCGAAGTCCGAAACGGCGCGCAGACCGCGCAGGAGCACGGCATTTTCATACTGCTTCGCGTATTCCGCGAGCAGCTTGTCCGAGGTGTCCACCTGCACGTTGTGGAAGCGCTTCACGACGCGGCGGACCTGATCCACGCGCTCCTCGCGCGTGAACATCGGGACCTTCGCGCTGTTGACCATCACGCAGACGACGACGGCGTCGAAGATCTTTGCCGCGCGGCGGATGATGTTCAGATGCCCCAGCGTGATGGGGTCAAAGCTGCCGGCGTAAATTGCAGTAGCCATATTTCAGGTTTCCTTTACAAAGGTCGTCAGTTTCACCTTGCCGTAGCGGTATTCGCGGCGCTTTTTATAGGGCGCGCCGGGCTCCGGCAGCGTGGTGTCCGCGCGGGTCTCACAGATGATTATACCACCTTCTGCGAGGATGTCAAACTCTTTCATTGTTTTCACGGCGATTTCCGCGAGACCGCTGTCATAGGGCGGGTCGACGAAAACGAGGTCGTACTGCCCGCAGCAGCGCAGGAAGGCGATGGCGTCGCACTGCTGCACGCGGATGTCGAGTCCCGTGGAGGCGACGTTTTCGCGGATGAGCTTCACGCTCTCCCGCGCAGAGTCGAGAATGTCCACGCCCGCCGCGCCGCGGCTCTTCGCCTCGATGCCGAGCTGACCCGTGCCGCCGAACATGTCCAGCACGCGCCTGCCCTCCACGTCGAACTGGCAGATATTGAAGATCGCCTCCTTCACCTGATCGGAGGTGGGGCGGATGTCATAGCCCGTCGGGGTCTTCAGCTTCCGCCCGCGGGCTGTACCCGTGATCACTCGCATATCTCGCTTTCCTCGCTTTCTTCGGGATGGAAATAGCCATAGACCGCCTGCGCGGTGTTTTTCGGAACGACGGCGGCGAGCTCCTCCGCGCTTGCCGCGCGGACCGCGCCGACGCTGCGGAAGTGCTTCAGCAGCGCCTGCCGGCGCTTTTCGCCGATGCCGGGGATCTTGTCGAGCGTGGAGCCGATCGTCGCCGTGCGCAGCGAGCGGTGGTACTCGATGGCGAAGCGGTGGGTCTCCTCCTGAATGGTGCCGATGAAGGAGAACACCGCCTGATTGCCGACGATGCCGATCTCGTGGCCGTCGGAGGTGATGAGCGCGCGGGTGCGGTGATGGTCGTCCTTGACCATGCCGCAGACCGGGAGCGTGAGCCCCAGCTCCGCGAGCGCGCGCTCGGCGGTCGCCGCGTGGACGTCGCCGCCGTCGATGAGCAGCAGGTCCGGGACCTCGGCGAACTTTTCGTCGCCCTCCACGCAGCGGGCGAAACGGCGCAGCACCGCCTCGTGCATGGAGCCGTAATCGTCCTGCCCGTCGATGGTCTTCATTTTGAACTTCCGGTAATCGCGCTTTAAGGGCTTGCCGTCGACGAACACGGTCATCGCGGCGACGACGCCAAAGGAGCCCGTGTTGGAGATGTCGAACGCCTCGATGCGCCGCGGGAGCGTCGGCAGGGAGAGCGCCTTTTGCAGCCATTCGAGCGTTTTGCTGCGCCGCTGGGCGGCGGTCAGCGCGCGCTGGACCTCCTCGCGGGCATTCAGGCACGCCGTCTCCGTCAGGGCGGCGCGGTCGCCGCGCTGGGGCGTTGAAACGCGGACGCGGCGCCCCGCCATTTCGCTGAGCAGCTTTTCGAGCGCCTCGGCGTCCTCGACCTCCACGGGCAGCAGCACCGTTTTCGCCGCGCCGCCGCGTCGGGCGTAATACTGGCAGAGGAAGCGCTCGACCGCCTCGCCATCCGTCTCCAGCGGCTCGTCCACGATCGTGAAGTTCTTACCCGCGAGACTGCCCTCGCTGTAGTGCAGCACGGCGAAGCAGGTCTTTGCGCCGCGGAAAAAGCCAACGGCATCCGTGTCCGCAAAGGCGGTGGCGATGACCTTCTGGCGGTTGCCGAGATTCTCGACCGCGCGCAGCCGGTCGCGGTAAAGCGCCGCCTGCTCAAAGCGCAGCTCCTCCGCCGCCTGCTCCATCTGCTCCGTCAGCGCCTGCTTCAGCTCCGCGCTGCGGCCGGAGAGGACCATCGCCGCCTGCTCCATGCTCCGGCGGTACTCCGCCGGATCCGCCTCCGGGCGGCAGTAGCCCGCGCAGAGCCCCATCTGGAAGTTCAGGCAGGGTCTCTCGCGCCCGATGTCGCGCGGAAAGCGGCGCGAGCAGGTCGGCAGCGAGAGCGCTTTTTGCAGCGTTGCGAGAATGTCGAAGGTCGTGCCGCGCCCGCCGAAGGGTCCGAAATACTTCGCCCCGTCATCCTTCGGGGCTTTCACGACGGAAAAGCGCGGGTATTCCTCCCGCATATCGAGCCGGACGAAGGGGTAGCCCTTATCGTCCCGCAGGAGGATGTTATAGTGCGGCATGTGGCGCTTGATGAGCGAGTTTTCCAGCATCAGCGCCTCGAACTCCGAGTTCACGACCACGACCTCGAAATCCGCCACGTGGTCGACCATGGCGGCGACCTTGGGCAGATGCTCGCCGTGGAAATAGCTGCTGACGCGGTTTTTCAGCTTTTTGGCTTTTCCGACATAGATGACGGCGCCCTCCGCGTCGCGCATGAGATAGACCCCCGGCAGCAGCGGGAGGCGGCTGGCTTTTTCGCGCAGCTCGTCTTGGATCATGCGCCAACCTCCTTTCGCTTCCCGCCGCGGACGCACCAGACCGTGATCGTCACGATGACGACCGCGGCGCCGGCGAGCGCGAGCGGACCGGGCGTTTCGCCGTCAAAGACCGCGACCCAGACGGGGTTCAGCAGCGGTTCGAGCGCGCCGAGCAGCGAGCAGACGAGCGGCGGGCAATAGCCGGACGCGCGTGCGAGCAGCACATAGGGGATGCCGAGCTGCACGACGCCGAGGAGCAGGATGAGCCCCACGGACTGCGCCGTGAACACCGGCTGGGTGGTAAACAGGAACGGCACGCCGACCAAAAAGGTCAGCGCGTTGCCGATGACGACAGAGCTGGAGCGCTCCGCGTCGCCGCCCTCGCCGAGGCAGATATAGTAGCAGCCGAAGGCGAGCCCAGCCAAAAGCGCGACGCAGTTGCCCGCCGTCCGCCCCGCGGCGAGCCCGTCGGCAAAAAAGAGCGCGATGCCGAAAAACGTCAGCACCGCGGCGGCGATGTCCGCGCGGGTAAAGCGCTTATGCAGAAACGCGGCGGAGAGCAGCATCAGCCAGATCGGGCTCGTGAACTGGAGCACGATGGCGTTTGCCGCGGTGGTGAGCTTGTTCGCGATGGAAAAGCAGGTCAGCACGACGGCGAGCATCACGCCGCCGAGCACGCTGCGCTTGGAAAAGGTCAGCTTCTGGCGGCGGGCAAGCATATAAACGCCCATCACCGCGCCCGCCGCGGCGCTGCGCAGCCCGGCGATGACAAAGCCGGACCACGGGATCAGCTTCATAAAGATCCCCGCGATGCTCCAAAGCGCGGCGCAGAGAAGGATTTCAAAAATGGCTCTTGGTCTGGACATGGCAATCGCTGACTTCTTTCCGTTCCTAAAAATTCAGGGCGTGTAAACCTTGGCTCGGTTACACGCCCTTTTCGGTGTTGGGGTAAAAAGCGCTGCGGCGGTCTTACTCCTCGAACTTGGAGTTGACGAGCTCCGCCAGCGTGTCCGCCGCGAGCTCCTCGTCCGGACCGTCGGCGATGATGTTGATGGTGGTGCCGCAGACGATGCCGAGGGACAGAACACCCAGCAGACTCTTGGCATTCACCTTGCGGTCATCCTTCTCGACCCAGATGCTGCAGCGAAACTCGTTGGCCTTCTGAATGAAAAACGTTGCGGGTCTTGCATGCAGACCGACCTGATTCGTGATGGTAACGGCTTTAACGACCATGGTTCCCTCGCTCCTTCTTTGTTTGGAAAAATAAAGTCCCCGTGCTTGCTCTTTATTTTATCAAATGTTTGCGTGAGCGTCAATATTTTTTCGCGCTTTTGTCGCTTTCCACAGAAATTCCGCGCTCCGTGCTCTGCCGATTTAGCGCAGTTCCACGATGGTGACGCCCATTTCGCCCTCGCCGAAGGTGCCGTTGCGGAAGCTCTTGACGAGGCGGTTGCTCCGCAGGGCGGTCTGGACCGCCTGACGCAGCGCGCCGGTGCCCTTTCCGTGGATGATCGTGACGGTCTGGAGCTTTGCCATCACCGCGCTGTCCAGATAGCGGTCGAGCGCCAGAAGCGCCTCGTCGCGCATCTGACCGCGCAGGTCCAGCTCCTTCGGCACGCTCATCGTGCGCAGCGCCGCCGTCGCCTTTTCCGCCACGGGCTTGAAGTCCACCTTCGCGCCCTCGATGAGCAGCACCTCGTCCTCCTTCGCACTGACCTTCAGCACTCCCGCCTGAAGCCGGAGCGTCCGGTCCGGCGCAATGGAGAGCACCGTGGCTTTGATGCCCATGGGCCTGATCTCCACCGTGTCGCCGACGCGCAGGGGGCGCGCGCTCTTTTTCTCCGGCTCCGCCGCGTCGAACTTTGCCGCAAGGCGGTCGTCCGCCTCGTTCATCCCGCGGCGCAGCGCGGCGCGCGCTTCGTTCACCTCGCGATGGTCCTGATTTTTGTCCTCCAGCCGGCGGATGCGGTCGAGCTCGTCAAACACGGCCTCCGCCTGCCGCCGCGCGTCGTCGAGGATCTGCTGCGCCTCGCGCCGCGCCTTCTGGTCCGCCTTTTCGAGCCGGACGGAGAGCTCGGCTTTGAGCTGGGCGGACTTTTTCGCGTTCTCCTCCGCGGCGCGGAGCTTCACGTCGATTTCGGTTTTCTCCTTCTCCAGCTCCTGCCGCTGGCGTTCGAGCTGTTCGAGGACCTCCTCCATGCTCGCGCTGTCGGCGTTGACGCGGCTGCGCGCGTCGTCGATGACGTCCTCCGGCAGACCGAGGCGGCGGGAGATGGCGAAGGCGTTGCTCTTGCCGGGAATGCCGATGAGCAGCCGGTAAGTCGGGCGCAGAGTCTCCACGTCGAACTCGCAGCTCGCGTTCTGAACGCCGGCGGAGGTCGTGGCATAGACCTTCAGCTCCGCATAGTGGGTCGTTGCGGCGATGAGCGCGCCGCTCTGCCGCGCGCGCTCGATGACGGAGATGGCGAGCGCCGCACCCTCGACCGGGTCCGTGCCCGCGCCGAGCTCGTCGAAGAGGATGAGCGAGCCGGAGCCGCATTCATTCAGGATGTCGACGATGTTTTTCATATGCGCCGAGAAGGTGGAGAGACTCTGCTCGATGCTCTGCTCGTCGCCGATGTCCGCGAGGACGCGGGAGAAAAGCGGCACGCAGCTCCCGTCCGCCGCGGGGATATGGAGCCCGCAGAGCGCCATGACGGAGAGCAAGCCCATCGTCTTGATGGAGACGGTCTTGCCGCCGGTGTTGGGACCGGTGATGACCAGCGTGTCGAATTCGCCGCCGAGCGTCACATCGATGGGCACCGCCGTGCCCTTGGGCAGCAGCGGGTGCCGCGCGCGGCGCAGCGTGAGCATGCGGTCGGAAAGCTTCGGCTCGTCGGCGTCCATCGCGTAGCTGAGCTTCGCCTTCGCGAAAATGACGTCCAGCTCCACGAGCAGACGGAACGAACAGTCGATGTCCTCGCGGAAGGAGGCGCACTCGGCGCTGAGCAAGCCGAGGATGCGCTCGATCTCCAGCTTTTCCTTGGCTTTGAGCTCGCGGATCTCGTTGTTGGCTTTGACCGCCGCCATCGGTTCGACGAACACCGTAGCACCGGAGGCGGACACGTCGTGGACGAGTCCGGGGATCTCCGCCTTGTGGTCGGCTTTGACGGGCACGACGTAGCGGTCCGAGCGCGTCGTGATGAGCGAATCCTGAAGCGCCTTGGAATAGGCTGGGGAGGAGATGATCTTCTGCAGCGCCTCGCGCACCTTGGCGTTTGCGACGCGCAGCTTTCTCCGCAGGTCGGCAAGCTCCGGGCTCGCGGCGTCCGCGATCTCGTCCTCGCCCAGAATGGAGGTCGTGATGCGCTCCTCCAGATATTTGTTGCTTGCAAGCGAGCGGAACAGCCCGCCGAGCTCCGTGCGGCCGCTCTCGTCGCCCTCGCCGTAAGCGCGCACCGTGCGCGCGCAGTGGAGCAGCGCGGCGACGTCCAGCAGCTCGCGCGTGTTCAGAACGCCGCCCATATCCGCGCGGGAGAGCGCGCTGCGCACGTCCTTCACGCCGGAAAAGCCCGGTGCGCCGCGCAGCACCATCATCGCCTTGGCAGCGCTCGTCTCACCCAGGCGGCGGCGCACCTCCCCGGCGTGGTCCGCCGGGCGCAGCGCACGGCAGAGCGCCTTCGCCGCGTCGCTGCTCGCCTCCGCCGCGAGCAGCTCCAGCACCGCGGGCAGCTCCAGCGTCAGAAGGGATTTTTCATACATATCCATATTCGTGTTTGTCCTCTGTTATTTCTTAAGGGGTTAAAGCTTGAGACTCTTATAATAATCCAGCGTCCGGAACCCGCGCTCAAGCTGCGCGTCCAGATACGCCTCGCACGCCGCGCCGAGGCTCCGCTCCGCCGATTCCGGGATGCGGAAGGCAAAGATGCGCTTCGGCTCCGCCGCGACGATATAGCGCATGGCGTCAAGCGCCTCGCGCTCCAGAGGCAGCGAGAGCCCCGGCGCGCCGGGCGGACAGGTGCGGCAGTGGACCGAGCCGCCGCGCAGCGAGAGCAGGGGGTCCGCCGGCTCCCCGCCGCAGGCGGGACAGTCGGCAAGCTGGGGCTCGAAGCCGGAGAGACAGAGCACCTTCAGCTCAAACACCGCCTTGATATGCTCCGGCGGGTAAAGCCCTCGGCTGAGCGCGTAGAGGCTGTTCAGTCCGAGCTGGAGCAGCTCCGGATTCGGGCTCTCCTCGTCGCTGACGGCTTCGAGCACCTCGGCAAAATAGCTCGCGAGCGCGAGACGCCCAATGTCGGCGCGCAGGGGCAGGAACTGCTCGATCGTCTCCGCCTCGTTGATGCTCCATTTTCCGGCGGAGCCGAAGAGCGTCATCTCCGAATAGCAAAGCGCCTCCGCCGCCGCGCCGAATTTGCATCCGCGGCGCAGCGCGCCGCGCGCCTTGACCGTGCGCTTGCCGTCCCGCTCCGTCAGCACGGTCAGAATTTTGTCGGCTTCCTTATATTTCACCTCGCGCAGAACGAGGGCTCTTGTGGTCTGATACATATTATGTAAACCTCGTTACGCCGGAACGGGACCCGCGGTCTGCCGCGCCTCCCGCTCCCGCTCCGCGCAGAGCAGGAGGTAGCCCATCGGGTCCCCCGTCTCGCAGAACAGCTCCCAAAGCCGGTCCTCCATCGCGCCGCGCCTCCTTGCATCCGTTTTATATGCTTAGTATGCGCGCACGCGGCGGAAAAACCGCTGGAAAAAATTTTTATGCCACCCGTTTTTCGATCTCCGCGAAGATCTGCTCGGTGATCTCCGGGCTCTCCGCGTTGAAAACGAGCACCTCGCCCTCCGCCGTTTTCGCGACGATATAGGGCTCGACGCCGAGATTCACGTGGAGCCGGTAGCGCCCGAACTCGTCGTTTTCAAATTCGCCGGAGCAGCAGTTGGAGCGCTCCTCGCCGCTCAGGAGCGTGCCGTAAGCAAGCGCCGAGGTCGGCTCGCGCATTTCCAGCGCCGCGACGTCGGCATAGGCAAGCGTGACCTCCGTGTCGTCGAGCGCGGTGACGCCGAAGCGCTCCTCGTCGATCACGGCGGTAACGGCGCTGCGCCCGCCGACGAGACTGTAGATCGCCACGCCCGCAAAGAGCACGACGAACAAAATCAGATTGATCCGGCGGCTGCGTTTATTTTTGCGGAAGACCTCCTCCATCGGGTCCTCGGTCTCGCGCGCGGTCTCGTCCTTGAAATACTGCATAGTTTTGTGCATCCTGTCTTTCTTATAATCGCTCATATCCTACCATTTTCCGGCAAAAAAGTCAACGCGCGCGGAAAAAATCATTTGACAGGTGCCAGTTCTATATTATAAAATATCCCATGTACATGAAAGAAGAGAGGTATTTCCAAAATGGACCGGACCAACACCCGCTCCCGCGCAAAGCTTGTCTGGGCGATCATCCTGATCGCCTGCTGCCTCCGTTCCCCCATCACGGGCGTCGGCGCGCTCGTCAGCACCATTCAGGGCGACCTCGGTCTCGGCAGCGCCGCCGCCGGGCTGCTCACGACGATCCCGCTGCTCGCGTTCGCGGTCGCCTCCGCCGCCGTCGGTCCGCTCAGCGCCCGGCTCGGCGCGGGCAGAACGATGACGCTCTCACTCGCGCTGCTCGTCCTCGGCATTCTCTGCCGCTCGTGGTGCGGCACGGCGGGGCTTTTCCTCGGCACCGTCGCCATCGGCGCGGGCATCGGCGTCAACAACGTGCTGCTCCCCGGCGTCGTCAAGTCCGAATTCCCGGACCGCATCGGACCTATGACCGGGCTTTACTCCACGTTTATGGCGGGCTTCGCGACCGTCTCCGGCGGCGTCAGTGTTCCCATCTCGCTCGCCGGCGGCTGGCGCGTCAGCCTCTGCGTCTGGGCGCTCATCGCGCTCGCGGCGCTGCTCGTCTGGCTGCCGAGCCGTTCCCTGCGCTTTGCCGTTCCGACGGCGGACGGCGCGCCGCGCCCCAGCGTTGCGCGGGATAAGCTCACATGGTTCATCGCCGTGTTCACCGGGCTTCAGGCGATGATGTTTTACTGCCTCGTCGCGTGGTTTTCCAGCATTTTGCAGTCCAAGGGCTACAGCGTCCAGACCGCGGGCTTTTATAACGGCGCGCTGATGCTCGTCGGCGTACCCTGCTCCTTTGCCATCCCGGTCATCGCGGCGCGGTCGAAGCGTCTGCCGTTCTGGGGCGTGACGCTCAGCCTGCTCTACGCCGTCTGCATGGTCGGCACGATCTTCGCCGAGCACCCCGCCGGGCTCTGGACGGCGATCGTCAGCGGCGGTCTCGCCTCCGGCACGGGCATCGCCTTTGCGATGACGCTCTTCCCGCTCCACACGCGCGACGCGCAGGACGCCGCCTCCCTCTCCGGTCTGGCGCAGGCGGTGGGCTATCTCCTCGCCGCCGTCGGTCCCATTGCGATGGGTAAGCTCTTCGACGCCGCCGGCTGGACCCTCCCCCTCGCCGTCCTCGCGGTCCTCTCCGTC
>CAVCTM010000006.1:0-44399 GCA_963605115.1 Pseudobutyrivibrio sp.
GTCCTCGTAGCCCTGCTCATAAAAGAGCTTCCACGCGGCGGAGACGATCTTTCCTTTTGTGTTGCGCTGGGTTTTTCTGGGCATGGTTATCTCCTCCTGATCTCAAAGCACGCGGCGGCAGCGCCCCGCGCCGAAGGCGGCGTCCATCGCACGGGTATAGCCCGCGAGATGCTCCTCCGGCAGCAGCGCCTGCACGCAGCCGGCGAAGCCGCCGCCATGGACGCGCCACGCGCCGACGCCGCGCAGCAGCGACGCGCTGAGGGCAAGACCGCGGCTGAGCGCGTTTTCGCGTCCGTCCGGCGTGATGTTGCGCAGCAGCGTCTCCGACGAGCGGCCAGATGCGTTCATCAGCGCGATGCACGCCACCGCATCGCCGCGCATCAGCGCGTCGCGAAAGCGCGGAACGCGCTTATTTTCGGCAAAAAAGTGGCGCGCCCGGTCATATTTCCGTCCGGCGGGCAGCGTCTCCGGCTCCGGGACGCAGCCGAGCACGTCGCCGCCGAGCTCGCGCGCGACGGCGCGCATGTCGGCGGGGATGGCGGCGTAAGCGTCCGTCAGGTCCGCGTGGCTCCCGCCCGCGTCCGTCAGGCAGAGGGCGAGCCCCATCGCGGAAAGGTCGGCTCTCAGCGGCTGCACCTCACCGGTCAGAAAATCGAAATACACCGCGCCGCCGAGGGCGACGGTCATCTGGTCGAGCAGTCCGCAGGGCTTGCCGAAATAGCCGTTTTCCGCCTCCTGCGCGCACTGCGCGAGCGTCTCCGCCGGGGCGTCCGGGCAGAGCAGCCGCGCCATGAGCACGGAAAACGCCGCGGAGGAGCTTAAGCCCGCGCCGACCGGCAGCGTTGAGCGCACCTGCGCGGTAAAGGGGCGCAGCGGCAGCCCCCGCCGGGCAAGCGCCGCCGCCGTTCCGCGGACGAGCGCCGCGCTCATGCCCCGCTCCGCTTCCCGCGGCGCGAGATCTGTAAGGTCGATCTCAACGGGCGCGAAGCCCTCGCTGAAAACACGCACGCACCGCGCTGCGGACGGCTCGGCTTCGGCATACAGCCCCATCTTCACCGCGGCGGCGACGGCGCGCCCGCGCTGGTGGTCCGTGTGGTTGCCGATGAGCTCGGTGCGTCCGGGGACAAACAGCTCCATATTCTCCCTCATTTCGCGTGCTTCCAGCGGTAGCGCAGGCGGAAGGGGAACTCCAGCCAGTAGCGCAGGCGCAGCACGAAGCGGCTGAACGCGATGGGATGGACCGTCACGGCGAAGGCGCCGCACCACTTGGCGCAGGCGGTGTCCGTGTAGATCTGGTCGCCGATGAACGCCGTGTCGCCCGGCAGCCAGCCGCGCTCCGCCATCACTTCCTTCGCGATCTTCGTAAACGGCTTCCACGCCCGCTTGCGATAGGGAAGAGCAAAGGCGGCGGCGAACTTCTCCGGGCGCTCGCCGCGGTTATTGGAGAGGATAAAAAGCTCCAGCCCCGCGTCGCGCAGCGACTGCACCCACGCGCACATGCGCGGCGTCGCCTCGTCGATCGTGTAGGGCGCGACGGTGTTGTCGATATCGAGGAAGATATGCGTGATCCCCCGGTTCGTGAAAAGCCGGGCAGGGATCTCGTAAACGTTGTTTTTCATCACGTCGGGGACAGGGAAAATGCTCATGCATCGGGCTCCTTTGCGGTATTCTCGTCGTCGGTCCAGAGCGGGAAGGCGACGGTGAAGCGGGTGCCGACGGTCTCGCGCCGCTCGGCGCGGATGACGCCGCCGTTGGCTTCCGCGGCGTCGTGGACGATGGAGAGACCGAGCCCCGTGCCGCCGCTCGCGCGGCTGCGCGCCTTGTCCACACGGTAAAAGCGGTCAAAGATGCGCGGCAGGTCCTCTTCCGGAATGCCGATGCCCGTGTCCTCCACGGTCAGCAGCGCCTCCTCCCCCCGGCGTTCGAGCCGGAGGAACACGTTGCCGTCGAAGCTGTTGTATTTGATGGCGTTTTCCGCCAGATTGAAGATGATCTGATAGATATCGTCCGCCGACGCCCAGATCACGCAGTCGTCGGCGAGCTCCGTGAAGATGCGGACGCCGCGCTTCGCGGCGAGGGGATTGAGCAGGTGGATAGCGCGCTCGGCGACCTTTTTGAGGTTCACGGGCTCTTTTTCGCTCTGGACGCCGCCGTCCTTTTTCGTGAGCATCATGAGCTTTTCCGTGAGACGCTGCAATCGCTCCGCCTCCTGCCCGATGTCCGTCACAAATTCGCGCATCGTGGTCTCGTCCATGTCGGCGTTCTGGACCACGCTGTCGCTCAGCAGACGGATGGACGCCAGCGGCGTGCGCAGCTCGTGGCTCGCGTCGGAGACGAAGCGGCGGCGGAGCTCCTCCGTGGACTGCAAGCGCGCGGTCATGTCGTTGAACTCGCTTTGCAGCTCCGTCACCTCGTCGCTGCCGCGCAGCGGCACGCGGTAGGCGTAGTTGCCCTCGCGCACATAGCGCATCGCGCCGACAAGCTCGCGCAGGCGCCGCGTCAGCGCGCGGGAGAACACCGCGACGGCGAGCAGCATCAGGGCGCCGGCGATGAGCGAGCCGTAACCGAGGCGGCTGCGGATCGAGCCGATGAGCGCCGCCTGATCTGCGTCCCGGTCGGAGATATACACCGCGCCGATGACGCGGCCGTAGCTCATCACCGGCACGGCGCAGCGGCTCAAAAACGCCTCGCCGTCATAGCTGCAATAAAACTCCGCACTGACGTCCGCGAGGGCGGTCCGCACCTGCGGAAAGCTGCAAACGAGCCCCTTGGCGTTATTCTGGCGCGCCGTGTCGTAGAGCACGCTGCCGCTCCCGTCCGTGACGAGCACGCGATCGAATTCGTTGACGTCCACAAGCGTCATCACGGCGTCCACGCCGTCGGCGCTGAGCCGTTCGAGCGCGGAGAGTGAGGAGGACATGATCCCCGCCTGGCTCACGAGCGCGCTGCGCTTCGTGGAGAATACAAGGTCGCGCGACGAAACGGTCGGGAACGTGTTCAGCATCACGAGCGTCAGCGCGATGAACGCGGAAAAGAGCAGCACGAAGGTGCGCTGCACGCTCGTGCGGATCTTCGGCTTTTCTGCCGTCATACCCGTGCCTCCGTCAGTCCTTGAAGTAATAGCCCACACCCCACTTGGTGACGATATGCTCCGGGCTCGCGGGGTCCTCCTCCAGCTTCTCGCGCAGGCGGCGGATGTGGACATCCACGGTGCGGATGTCGCCCATATAGTCCGCGCCCCAGACGAGATCGAGCAGGTTTTCCCGGCTGAACACGCGGCCCGGCGCGCCCATCAGCAGCTGCATGAGGTCAAATTCCTTGACCGTGAGGTCCACCTCATCCTCGCCGCGGAAGGCGGTGCGGCGCTCCGGGTCGAGCGTGATGCCGCCGCGGATGAGCCGCGTGTCCTCGCGCTCGCCGCCGCGCTCCCCTGCCCCGCTCCGGCGCAGCAGCGCGCGCACGCGCGCTTTCAGCTCCAGAATGTTGAAGGGCTTCGTGATATAGTCATCCGCGCCGTATTCAAAGCCGATGAGCTTGTCCGTGTCCTCGGTCTTCGCCGTCAGCATAATGACCGGCACGTTCGAGCGCTGCCGGATGCGCATGCACGCCTCCAGCCCGTCCATGACGGGCATCATGAGGTCTAAAATGATGAGATCATAGTCCACAGCCGCGGCGCGCTCCACCGCCTCCGCGCCGTCGAACGCGGTGTCCACCTGATAGCCCTCGTTTTCCAGATTGAATTTGATCCCCTTGACGAGCAGCCGCTCGTCGTCCACGACCAGAATTTTCATGGCGTCTCCTCTCCGACGGTCAGTCTTGCGCGGTTGGCTTCCAGAATGCCGCTGCCGACGCCCTTGACGTTCGTGAGCTCGTCCACGGTCCGGAACGCCCCGTGCTCGGCGCGGTAATCGAGGATGCGCTGCGCCAGCACCTCGCCGACGCCCTGAAGCGTCCGCAGCGCCGCCTCGTCCGCGGTGTTGATGTTGACGGGCGCGTCCGCCGCCGGCTCCGGCTCCGCCGTTTCCGCCGCCGCCGTCGGCGCGGGCGTGCCCAGCTCCGTCACGGTGATCTCCGCCGGGGCGCGGCGCGCGCCGTACTGAAAGCCCAGCAGGAGCAGAAAGAGCGCCGCCGTGATCCCCACCGCCCAAATCTCGCTTTTTTGCAGTTTCATATCCGTTCCCTATTTTATGGTTGCTTTTCCGAAGAAAATTTCATATAATCAAGATGATAAAATGATGCAGCTGTCGCGTATCTTTTTTCATCATACCATACTTTGCGGGAGAATGACATGAAAAAAATCAAGTTTTTTCCGATAATTTTGCTCGTCTGCCTTCTGACGGCGCTGCTCGCCGTCCCCGCCGCGGCGCTGACGGAGCCGGAGACCGGTGCGGCTGCCGTGCTCGTGCTCGACCGTCCGACCGGCGAGTCGCTCTATGAGAAAAACGCGGACACGCGCTCCAGCCCCGCTTCCACGACGAAGATCATGACCGTGCTCCTCGCCGTGGAAGCGATCGAGCGCGGCGAAGCCGCCCTGACGGACGAGGTGACCGCCTCCGCGACCGCCTTCGACGGGCTCTCCGCCGACGGCAGCACCGCCGGCATCCGCAGCGGCGAGACGATGACGCTTGAGCAGCTGCTCTACTGCACGATGCTCTCCAGCGCGAACGAAGCCTGCAACATCATCGCCGAGCACCTGAGCGGTTCCGTCAGCACCTTCGTCGCCCGCATGAACGAGCGCGCGGCGGAGCTCGGCTGCACCGGCACGCACTACGCGAACACCCACGGTCTCACCGACAGTGATCATTACACCACGGCGCGCGACATGGGGCTCATCGCGCTGGAGGCGTCCAACCACCCCCTGTTCATGACGCTCTGCGGCACCGCGGAATACACCGTTCCCGCGACGAATCTCGCCGGGGCGCGCGCACTCACGAACTCCAACGCCCTGCTGACCGAAAAATCCATGTACGGCGCGGGCTTCCTCTATGACGGCGCGTCCGGCATGAAGACCGGCCACACGAGCGCCGCGGGCTACTGCCTCGTCTCCACCGCCGAGCGCGAGGACCGGCAGCTGCTCTGCGTCGTCTACGGCGACGCGACGAGCTCCGCCTGCTTCACGGACAGCAAAACGCTGCTCGACTGGGCGCTCGATAATTACAGCTATCAGAACGTCCTCCGCTCCGACGAAAACATCGCCTCCGTGGACGTCTCGCTCGGCACGGATTCGGATTATGTAAACCTCCGCCCCGCCGGGGACATCACGATGCTGCTGGCAAACGACTATGACCCCAACGACTTTACGCTGGACATCGTGGTCTACGCCCTGCGCGACGGCAAGGTGCTCACCGCGCCGATCACCGCCGGCGAGGTGCTCGGCGAGGTCAGCGTCGTGCGCAGCGGCCGCACCTGCGGCACCGTGAAGCTGCTCGCCGCCTCCAGCGTGGAGCTCAGCCGCTGGGAGTATATCAAGAGCGAGCTGCACCGCACCACGCAGACGACGGCGTTCAAGCTCATTTTGTTCGGCGTCATTCTGCTCGTCGTGGTCTACGTCGTCTGGGTCGTGCTCTACCGCTCCCGCCGCCGGAAATACACCCGCGCCGTCCGCGCCAGCGCCGCCCGCCACGTCGCCGCACCTCAACGCCAGGCGGTCCCGGAGCCGGAGGAGGCCCCGATCGAGTTCTTCTCCGGCGATTACGCCGAGCCGGAAACGCCCGCCGAGCCGGAGGAAGCGCCGCTCCCCACCGAACAGCCCGCCCCCGCCCACGAAGCGCAGGAGACCGACTCCCTCTTCGCCGACAAAGCCGACCGGGACTATTTTGAGGAGTTTTTCCGGGGGAAATAAAAACCATCGGAAATATACAGGAATGCCCCTGCCGAAAGGCAGGGGCATTCCTGTATATTCTCTTCCTTACAGCTTATGCACCCGCAGGGCGCGGATCGCGTTCAGGACTGCGATCACCGTGACGCCGACGTCGGCGAAGATCGCGAGCCACATGTTGGCTCTGCCGAGGACGCCGAGGGCGAGGCAGACGGCTTTGACGACCAGCGCGAAGGTGATGTTCTCATAGACGATGGCAAGGCACTTCCGGGAGATCTTGATGCCCTTGACGATCTTCATCGGGTCGTCGTCCATCAGCACCACGTCGGCGGCTTCGATGGCGGCATCGGAGCCCATCGCGCCCATCGCGATGCCGATGTCGGCGCGGCTGAGCACCGGCGCGTCGTTGATGCCGTCGCCGACGAAGGCGAGCTTTGCCTTCGGGCTCTTCTCCTTCAGCAGCCCCTCCACGCGCGCGACCTTGTCGCCGGGCAGAAGCTCGCTGTGGACCTCGTCGATGCCGAGGTCGGCGGCGACCTGTTCCGCGACGGATTTCGCGTCGCCCGTCAGCATGACGGTCTTCTCCACGTCCGCCTTCTTCAGCGCGGCGATGGCTTCCTTAGCATCCGGCTTTTCGCGGTCGGAGATGACGATATGCCCGGCGTAGCTGCCGTCCACGGCGACGTGGATGATGGTGCCGACGGAATGGCAGTCCGCATAATCGACGCCGAGGCGCTTCATCAGCTTCCGGTTGCCGACGGCGACCGGCGTGCCGTCCACGCGGGCGGTCAGACCCTCGCCGCTGATCTCCTCGATATCCGTGACGCGCTCGCGGTCGATCTCCTTGCCGTAAGCGCGCTGGAGGCTCTTGCTGATGGGGTGAGAGGACGAACACTCGGCGAGTGCGGCGTATTCGAGCAGCTTCGCCTCGTCCATCGTGCTGTGGTGGACGCCGTTGACCTCAAACACGCCCTGCGTCAGCGTTCCGGTCTTGTCGAAAACGACGATCTTCGTCTGGGAGAGCGTCTCCATAAAGTTCGAGCCCTTGATCAGCACGCCCTCCTTGCTCGCGCCGCCGATCCCGGCAAAGAAGCTGAGCGGCACGCTGACGACCAGCGCGCAGGGGCAGCTGATGACGAGGAAGGTCAGCGCGTTATAGATCCAGTTTTCCCAGTTCGCGGGGTTCCCGGCGATGAGGTTCACGAGCGGCGGCAGGACCGCCAGCAGCAGCGCGCCGATGCAGACCGCGGGAGTATAGATCTTCGCAAACTTGGAGATAAAGTTCTCCGACCTGGACTTCCGGGAGCTCGACTCCTCCACCAGCTCCAGAATTTTGGAGACCGTGGACTCGCCGAACTGCTTCGTGGTCCGGATCTTCAGCACGCCGGTCATATTGATGCAGCCGCTGATAACCTCGTCGCCCACCTTCGCCTCGCGGGGCAGGCTCTCGCCCGTGAGGGCGCTGGTGTTGAGGTCGGAGGTCCCCTCCAGGATCACGCCGTCGATGGGGACCTTCTCACCAGGCTGCACGACGATCGTGCTGCCGACGGCGACCACCTCCGGGTCCACGCGCTCCAGCGCGCCGTCGCGCTCGATGTTGGCGTAATCGGGGCGGATATCCATCAGTGCGGAGATGTTCCGGCGGCTCTTGCCCACCGCGCAGCTCTGGAACAGCTCGCCGATCTGATAAAACAGCATAACGGCGATCGCCTCAAGATAGTCGCCGCTCTTTTCATAAACGGCGAGCGCGATCGCGCCGATCGTCGCCACCGCCATCAGGAAGTTCTCGTCGAACACTCTGCCGTTCAGGATACCCTTCCCCGCCTTGCGCAGGATGTCGTAGCCGATCAGCAGATACGCCGCCAGATAAAGGATCGTGCTCGCAAGGCGCGGCAGCGGCAGGAGCTTCACGGCGAGGATCACCACGGCGGTGATAATGATCCGGGTCAGCATGATCTTCTGTTTTTTTGTCATGTTGCATCTCCCTTTCTTCGGTTTGTTTGAAAAGCGCCCCGACCGCGTTTCGGCTTCCGGGGCGCAGATATTTTTTCTTAAAACTCGATCTCGCAGTCCGGCTCGACCTTTTTGCATGCCTTCAGAACCGCCTTCATGACCTTCTTCTCGTCCTGTCCGTCCTCGAATTCGACGATCATCTTCTGCATCATAAAGTTGACGGTCGCGGAAGCGACGCCCTCGGTCTTTTTTGCCGCGTCCTCCATCAGGTTCGCGCAGTTGGCACAGTCCACTTCGATCTGGTAAGTCTTTTTCATAGTATCAAATCCTCCTGAGCATTTCAGAATTAAACAAATAAACACTTGTTTAATCATCTTGCCTGTAGTATAATCACCCCATAGCCGGAAGTCAACCGTTTCCCGGCGTTCCCTGCCAAAAAGGAGAAAAGGATTTCCAAAAGGGAGATTCCCGAAAGGAGCGATCATTGAAAATGACGGATCTTTCGCTGCCGCACCACCACGGCGAGCACCTGAATGAGGGCGCGCTGAAGGCGCAGCTTGCCGCGCCGGAGGCATTCGAGGCGGTGTCCCGCGTCCTGAAGCTGCTCGACGACACGAGCCGGGTCCGCATTTTCTGGCTTCTGTGCCACTGCGAGGAGTGCGTCATCAACATCTCGGCGCTGGTGGACATGAGCGCGCCCGCCGTTTCCCACCATCTGCGCCAGCTCAAAGCCGGCGGGCTCATCGTCAGCCGCCGGGAGGGTAAGGAGGTCTACTACAAAGCCTCCGACTCCCCCGCCGCCGCGCTGCTGCATCAGGTCATCGAGCGCATTATGGAAATATCCTGTCCCGAATAAAGCGTCCCCCGGATTTTTTGATGAAGGCGAGGAGGAACCACCTTGGACCGATCTTTTACCGATATCCGCAGCCGGCTCTCCGGCGTTCCGGAGCAGACACTCTGCGAGCAGCGCTTTCCCGACGCGCTCTCCCCCGCCGCCGCGGAGCATTTCTGCCCCCTCCCGACCGGCAGGGGGCGCGAGGCAGCCTATCCGGTCTTCCCCGGCGTCACGCTCGTGTTCCAGACCTATCTTGCCGAGCGGACCGCCTGCCGCCACGGTGCGGAGGCGGGGCTGCTGGAGATCAGCTACTGCCGCAGCGGGCGCGCCGGGTGGAGCATGAAAAACGGCTGCTCCATCTTTCTCGGACCCAGCGATTTCGCCGTCCACACGCGCGAGCTCTGCGCCGACTCCGTGATGGCGATGCCCGGCGGCAGCTTTGAGGGGCTCAGCGTCTGCGTCGACGTCGCCGCGTTCGACCGGGAGATGCCGGAGCTGCTGCGCGGCAGCGGCGTCAGCGGCGAAAAGCTCGCCGAAAAATTCTGCCGCGGCGGGAACTTCGCCGTGCTCGCGGGAAACGAGCGGACCGATGTCATCTTCTCCGGCTTTTTTGACCGCCCCGCGGCGCTGAAGCGGGCATATTTCGCCATAAAAACGCTGGAGCTGCTGCTCTATCTCGACCAGCTCCCCCTCCGCGCCGCGCAGGGGACCGGCAGGGTCCCGTCCGAGCAGATCGAGATCGTCCGCCGCGTCCATGAGGAGCTCTCGGAGCATCTCGACCGGCGCTTCACGATCGAGGAGCTCGCGAAGCAGTACGCCATCAACCCCACCACGCTGAAATCCGCGTTCAAGGCGGTCTACGGCGACTCCCTCGCCGCCCACATGAAGGAGCACCGGCGGGAAAAAGCCGCCGCGCTGCTGATCGAAACGGACGAGTCCGTGTCGCAGATCGCGCGGCAGGTCGGCTACGAGAGTCCGAGCCGCTTTTCCACCGCCTTTCAGGAGGCGTATCAGCTCCTGCCGCTGGAATACCGCAAAAAGCACGCGGCGCAGCAGAAAGAATAAACCGCTGCGCCGCCCGCTCTCATGGAACGATCCGTCCGTCTTTTGTTATGTAAACCACATAGTCCTTCCCCTCGATCGTCCTGTCCCTGCCGGGAACGCTCGGCGGGATGCGTTCGTCGCCGAGGGGCAGCGCGATGAGGTCGCGCGCGCCGTCGTGGGCGACGAGTGCGCCGTCCGGCGAGGCATACCATGAAAGCCCGCTCGTGTCCTCCGGGAGCGGCTCCGGTTCCGGCTCCGGCGGCGTTTCCCGCTCCGGCGGGAGCGGCAGCGTCTGCATCCCGGCGCGCTCCACGCGCTCGATCTCCGCGGGGAAATCCCGCAGCGCGGTGCGGCTGAACGATCTCTCCAGCGTCAGCGCGTCCCCCTCCGGGGCGAGCACGCCGAGATAGCCCTCGCGCCCGCCGCCGTAGACCGAGATGCGCACGACGCCCTCCAGCGGGCGGCAAACGGCGGAAAACACCGTCCGCCCGCCCGCGGCGCGGACCGTCAGCTTCCCGGTGATCTCGCCGTCGATGGCAATGGGATAAACACCCTCCATAAACACCAAACCTCCTATGAAACAAAAGTCAGACCCATACGGTATCGTATGAGCCTGATTTTTGTTTTATGAGTCTCACTGCACGGCGTATTCGCCGGAGATGATGACCTTGGTGTTGTCCGCCGTGGCGGTGAAGCCGTTGCCGGCGATCGTGACCATATAGAGGTGGTTCGTCGTGAGTGCCGCGCCGTTGGCTGCGGAAGCGGCGCTCGTGAGGTCCACGAGCACGGGGTAATCCGGACCGCTCGCCTTCACCGAGCCGATGCGCGGCAGGATCTGGCAGCCGATCTGACACACGACGGTCTGCCCGCTCCGGAGCGTCAGCACCGTGAACGAGCCGCTGCCGCTGCGCAGCTGCGCCTCCGCCTCCGCAACGGCGTCCGCCATCTCCTGCTCCAGCTCCGGAAGGAGCACGCTGTCGAGATAGCTTTTCGCGACGAGCGGATCGTCGGAGCTGCCGTAGCCGCCGGCGGCGTAAACCACCGCGGCGAGCACGACGACCGCGGCGCAGATGAGTGCGATGAGCTTTGTCTTTTTCTGTTTCATAAGCGTTTATGTACCTCCGGGGGACGCAGGATCTTTCCGCGTCCCCGAATTTCATCTGCGGTTTATCAAAGCCCGAAGCTGACCGAGATGGCGTTGTCCACCCGGTCCATCGTGGCATCGTCCAGCTTGCCCATCCGCTCCCGCAGGCGGGATTTGTCCAGCGTGCGGATCTGTTCGAGCAGGATCACGCTGTCGCGCGTCAGTCCGAAGTCCGGTCCGTGCAGCTCGATGTGGGTCGGCAGCTTTGCCTTGCCGAGCTGACTCGTGATCGCCGCGGCGATGACGGTGGGCGAATGGCGGTTGCCGGTGTCGTTCTGCACGATGAGCACGGGGCGCGTTCCGCCCTGCTCGCTGCCCACGACGGGGCTTAAATCGGCATAATAAATGTCTCCGCGCTTAACGATACTCATGCGTATTCACACTCCGATGAAGAAAAGAAGTCGCCCCCACTCCAGTTTATGTAGGGCCGCGTTCTCATTCTCCCACGGCGGCGGAAAAATTATACCTTGTCCGAAAATTTTGCTTCCCGGATATAGACGCGCGGCACGCGCTTGGAGATGCTGCACATCAGCTCGTAGGGAATGGTCCCGGCTGTTTCCGCGAGCGTTTCCAGCGGGGCTTTTTCGCCGAAGACCTCGACGAGCGAGTTGACATGCACCTCCGGTGCGTCCGTGAGGTCGACCATGCACATATCCATGCAGATCTTGCCCCGCTGCGGCACCGTCACGCCGCCGGCAGAGAAGCTGCATCGATTGCTCAGACAGCGGAAGAGCCCGTCCGCATAGCCGATGGGCACGACGCCCATGCGCGTGCGGCGCGGCGCGGTGAAGATGCCGCCGTAGCTCACGCGGGTGCCGGGGTCATAGGTCTTGATGGTCGCGACGCGCGTCATCAGCCGCATGCAGGGGCGCAGACCGAGCCGTCCCCCGTCTCCGTAGCCGTAGAGCAGCAGTCCGGGGCGCACCATGTCGAGCGCCGTCTCCGGATAGTTTAACACAGCGCCGCTGTTTGCGCAATGGCGAAGTTCAAACTTTACGCCCTCGCGCTCCAGCGCGGCGATGACGTCCAGAAACAGCCGGAACTGCGCCCGCGTATAGCCTGCCGCCTCCGCGCCCGGCTCGTCGCTCATCGCGAAGTGGGTAAAAATGCCCTCCGGCTCCAGATTCGGGCAGCGGCAGGCATCCGCAATGTTGCGCACGCCGGGCGCGAAGTGCTCCCCGGCGCAGAGAAAGCCGAGGCGCGCCATGCCGGTGTCCAGCTTGATGTGGATGCGCAGGCGCTTCCCCAGCGCCCCCGCCGCGGCGTCGTATTCCAGCGCCTTGGCGCGGTTCGTCACCGTCTGGGTGAGGTCGTTTTCCAGCAGCGCGGGGACATACTCCACCGGCGTGTGGCCCAGGATCAGGATCGGCAGCCCCACCCCCGCGCGCCGCAGCTCCAGTGCCTCGTCGAGGCAGGAGACCGCGAGATAGTCCGCGCCGTTTGCCTCCAGCGCGCGGCTCACCGCGACCGCGCCGTGACCGTAAGCGTCCGCCTTCACGACGCCGAGAAAGCGCGTTCCCGCGGGCAGCGCGGCGCGGACGGCGCGCATGTTGTGTACGATGTTTTCGAGGCTGATCTCAGCCCATGTCCGTTTCGTGTTCAGGTCCATTTCGCAAAAACCTCATTTGTAAGAAAAATCCGATATCTCGCAGACGACGCGCACCGCGCCGTCCACGGCCAGCTCCGCGGAGAGCGGGGCGAGCGCTTCGCCGCCGAAGCGGAGCGTCAGCTCCGCCGCGTCCGTCACATAAAGCTCCGCGGCATAGACCGCATCGCCCTCCGCGTCCCGCTCCGTCCACGCGCGGCGGACGGAGCCGAAGCGCAGGGCGTCCGCCGTCAGCCCCGCGGCGGCGAGCGGGCTGAGGTCCGGCGCGCCGGAGAGCGCGAGCGGCAGCGACACGCCGCCGAAGCCGATCTCCGCCCCGCCGGGGCTCAGCTGCGCCGTCACGCCGGCGATGAGCTCCGGTGACAGCACCTCGGCGGTGCAGCCCTCCGCCGTGCCGGTGCAGCGCAGCGTGCAGCAAAACTCCTCGCCGCCGACGTCCGCGCGCACCGCGGCGGTGAACGAGACCTCCTCCGCCGCGGCGACCGCGTCCCGCAGCGCCTCGATCTTCGCTTCCGCGCGCCCTGTGCCGCCGCAGGCGGCGAGCAGCAGGGTCATCATCAGTGCAGGCAAAAGCCGTTTCCACCTGCGCATGGTTTGCTTTACTCCTCCATGATGCTCATTTCCGCCGCAGGCAGCAGCTCGATGATGTCGCCCGCGAGCAGCCCGTATTCGCCGAAGCGGTCGCGCCCGAAGTCCCCCGCCAGCGCGTGGAGATACGCCGCCGTCAGCACGGCGCGCCGCCACGGGAGCTGTCCCGCCATCGCAGCGGCGACGCCGGTGAGCACGTCGCCGCTGCCGCCCTTGGCCATGCCGGGGTTCCCATTCGTGAGGATATGCGCCGTGCCGTCCGGAAATGCGAGGATGCTGCGGTGGCCCTTCAGCAGCAGCGTGCAGTCCCATTCGCGCGAAAAGCGCACCGCGTCGCCCAGACGGTCGCCGGTCAGCTTGCCGCCGAGACGGGCAAACTCGCCCTCGTGCGGCGTCAGCAGCAGCTCGCCGCGGTGGGCGCGCAGCGCCTCCGGCATCTCCGCGGCGGCATTCAGCGCGTCGGCGTCCAAAACGAGGGGCTTATGCCAGTTTTCCAGCAGCCAGCGCACCGCTGCGGCAGCGCCGCTGCCGCGCCCCAGCCCCGGTCCCGCGGCGCAGACATCCGCCTTTTCCAGCAGCGCCGCGAGCTTCTCCACAGCTTCGGCGGAGAGCCCGCCGCCCTCCGCCGGGAGCGGATAAGGCATCGCCTCGTCGCACTTCGCCGCCTCGACCGCATAAATGCACTCCGGCACCGCGAGCGTCACGAGTCCCGCGCCCGCACGGAGCGCAGCGCGCGCCGCCAGCGCCGGTGCGCCGGTATAGCCCACGCTGCCGCCTAAAATAACGAGCTTTCCGTAATCGCCCTTGTGCGTCACGGGATAGCGCGCCGGGAGGCGCAGCTCGCCGGGCAGCACGGCGCTCGCGCCGATCTCCGACCGGTCGGCGAGCTCGGTCGGGATGCCGATGTCCGCAACGCGCACCCTGCCGCAGCAGACGCAGCCGGGCTCCACAAAATGCCCCGGCTTCGCGCGCGTGAACGTCACCGTCGCGCTCGCGCAGACGGCGTCGCCAAGGATGGCGCCCGTGTCCGCCTCCACGCCGCTCGGAATGTCCGCCGCCACGATCGGTGCAGGGCAGGAATTGAGCATGGAGATCGCCATCGCCGCCGCGCCCTGCACCGGGGCGTTCAGCCCGATGCCGAAGATCGCGTCGCCGACGACGGCGGCGCCCATCACCGCGGCGGTCTGGCGCGGGTCCATCGGGTTATAGTCCGCGACCGCGCCGCCGTCTTCCACGAACCGCCGCGCCATCTCGCGGCAGTCGGGCGTCATCTTCTCGTGCTTGCCGACGAAAAAGACCTGCACGCCCCAGCCGCGCTTTTTCAGGATATGTGCCGCGGCGAAGCCGTCGCCGCCGTTATTTCCCGCGCCGCACAAAATGGCGGCGGTCTTCTCCGTCCCGGCGGTAAAGGCGGCGCGCTCGTCCCCGACGGAGCACTCGCCCGCCGCCGTCGGCGCGAACGCCTCCGCCGCTTCTTCGGCGGCGCGCTCCATCTCGTCGGCAAACGCCTCCGCCGCATTCTCCATCAGGGTCAGCGAGTCCGCTCCGGCGGCGATCGCCGCGGCGTCCGCCTCGCGCATGCGCGCGCTGTCGCTCAGTCGCATAGCTTTTGTTCTCCTTTTGTCCGAAAAGTTCAGAAATATTATAGGCTTCTTTTGAAAAATAGTCAAATTCCATCTTGCCATTCGGCATTTTTCCCGGTATAATGGGCACATTAAGACAGATTTCAAAGGCTGTGAACGGAAAAATAGCGGGTCCACGCATGGCAGAGAGGGACGGTCAGAAGGCTGAAAGCCGCCCCGATGCGCGCCGCTTGGTTCGTCCGGGAGCCGCCGCGGGGAAATACGCGGCCGGAAAAGTCCGCCGTTATCGGGCAGCAAGAGCGTGCTTTGGAAAAGGCGCGAATGCGGGTGGTACCGCGGAGGGCAATGCCTTTCGTCCCAGTTTTTTGTGGGATGAAGGGCGTTTTTGATTTTAAAAAGCAAAAAACAAACACATATAAGGAGACGACACAAAATGAAAGAACTTCTGAAGGAGCTGCGGGAGCGCTCCCTCGGCGCGATCGACGGCGCGGAGAGCGCGGACGCGCTGGAGGCGCTGCGCATCCAGTATCTCGGCAAAAAGGGCGAGCTGACCGCCGTGCTCAAGCAGATGGGCCGCCTGTCCGCCGAGGAGCGCCCGGTGATGGGCCAGCTCGCGAACGACGTCCGCGCCGCGCTGGAGGCAAGGCTCGACGAGCGCAAACGCCAGCTCAGCGAAAAGGCGATGGAGCTCCGCCTCGCGGCGGAGACGCTGGACGTCACCATTCCCGGCGACAAGCACGCGCTGGGCCACCGGCACCCGATGTATATCGCGCTCGACGAGATCAAGGAGATCTTCATCGGCATGGGCTTCACCGTGCTCGACGGTCCCGAAGTGGAGCTCAGCGAGCTCAACTTCGACCGTCTGAACGCCGGGGAGGGGCATCCGAGCCGCGACTGGTCCGACACGTTTTACTTCACGGGCGACGAGCGCGTGATGCTCCGCTCCCAGACCTCTCCGATGCAGGTGCGCGCGATGGACACGATGCCGCTGCCCATCCGCATGATCGCGCCGGGCCGCGTTTACCGCAAGGACGAGGTGGACGCCACCCACTCCCCGATGTTCCATCAGGTGGAGGGCATGGTCATCGACAAGGGCGTCACGATGGCGGACCTGAAGGGCACGCTGAACCTCGTCATGGAAAAGCTCTACGGCAAGGGCACCGTCACCCGCTTCCGCCCCCACCACTTCCCCTTCACGGAGCCGAGCTGCGAGATGGACGTGCAGTGCCACAAGTGCGGCGGTGCCGGCTGCCCGACATGCAAGGGCGAGGGCTGGATCGAGGTGCTGGGCGCCGGCATGATCCACCCGCACGTGCTGGAGATGGCGGGCATCGACCCGGAGGTCTATTCCGGCTGGGCGTTCGGCTTCGGCTTGGAGCGCATCGCCATGCGCCGGTTCAACATCAGCGATCTGCGTCTCATCTTTGAAAACGACGTCAGATTCCTGGAGCAGTTTTGAGAAGGGAGCGTGAGAAGACATGAATCTGAGCAGAAAATGGCTGAACGAGTTCGTCACCGTCACGGTCGGTGATAAGGAATTTGCCGAGGACATGACCCTCTCCGGCTCCAAGGTGGAGACCTGGACCGATCTCGGCGCGGAGATCGAGAAGGTCGTCGTGGGCAAGGTGCTGGAGCTGCACCGCCACGAAAACTCCGACCACATGTGGGTTTGCAGCGTCGACGTCGGCGCGGCGGAGCCCGTCCAGATCGTCACCGGCGCGCAGAACGTCAAGGCGGGCGATCTTGTCCCCGCGGCGCTCGATGGCGCACGTCTGCCCGGCGGCAAGGAGATCCGTGCCGGCGCGCTGCGCGGCGAAGCGTCCAACGGCATGCTCTGCTCCTTTGCGGAGCTGGGGCTGGAGCAGCGCGACTTCCCCACGGCGTATGAAAACGGCATCTGGATCTTGTCCGACGACCCGGAGCTCACCGGGCTCACCGTCGGCGAGGACATCCGCACCGCCGTCGGGCTCGACGACCACGTTGTCGAGTTCGAGATCACGCCGAACCGCCCGGACTGCCTGTCCGTCATCGGTCTTGCGCGCGAGGCGGCGGCGACCTTTGACGCCGAGCTGCGCCTGCACATTCCGGAGGTGCGCGGCGGCGCGGAGGGCGCTCTCGGCGAGCTGCTGCGCGTGGATACCCCGGCGGCGGACCTTGTGCCGCGCTACACGGCGCGCATGGTGCGCAGTGTGAAGATCGCGCCGAGCCCCAAGTGGATGCGCGAGCGCCTGCGCGCGATGGGCGTGCGCCCCATCAACAACATCGTGGACATCACGAACTATGTCATGCTGGAGTACGGTCAGCCGATGCACGCATTTGACTACCGCTACGTGCAGGGCGGTCACATCATCGTCCGCCGCGCGGCGGAGGGCGAGGAGCTCACCACGCTCGACGGCAATGTCCGCAAGTTAAACGCAAACCACCTCGTCATCGCGGACGAGACGCGCGCCGTCGGTCTCGCGGGCATCATGGGCGGCGAGAACAGCGAGATCGTCGCCGACACCGCGGACGTTGTGTTCGAGTCCGCCTGCTTCGACGGCACCTGCATCCGCCGCGGCGCGCTCGCGCTCGGCATGCGCACGGAGGCGAGCGCCAAGTTCGAGAAGGGTCTCGACCCGATGAACACGCTCCCGGCGGTCCAGCGCGCCTGCGAGCTCGTCGAGCTGCTCGGCGCGGGCGAGGTCGTGGACGGCGTGATCGACGTCTGCAACGCCCTGCCGCAGCCGACCGTGCTGCCGCTGGAGCCGGCAAAGATCAACGCCCTGCTCGGCACGGACGTTTCCGCCGACGAGATGGTGCGCATCCTGCGCAAGCTCGATTTCACCGTCGAGGGCGGACAGGTGACGGTCCCGTCGTGGCGCGGCGACGTGCTGCGTATGGCGGACCTCGCCGAGGAGGTCGCCCGCTTCCACGGCTACGACAACATTCCGATCACCCTCATGCGCGGCGACACCACCTCCGGCGGCTACACGCCGGTGCAGAAGGCGGAGAACGCCGCCGGCGAATGCTGCCGCGCCATGGGCTATGACGAGATCATCACCTACTCCTTCATCAGCCCGACCTATTACGACAAGATCGGCTGGGCGGCGGACGATCCGCGGCGCGACAGCCTCAAAATTCTGAACCCGCTCGGCGAGGACACCTCCATTATGCGCACGACCATCCTGCCCTCCATGCTGGAGATCGTGGCGCGGAACTTCAACTTCCGCAATCCCGCCGTCCGGCTCTATGAGCTCGGCCGCGTCTACTTCAAGCGCGCCGACGGTCTTGCCGACGAGCCGAAAAAGCTCTCCCTCGGCGCTTACGGCGCGGGGATCGACTTCTATAAGCTCAAGGGCTCCGTGGAGGAGCTGCTCGGCGCACTGCGCGTCGACGGCGCGCGCTTCGTGCCGGAGACGGCGAACCCGTCCTATCACCCCGGCCGCTGCGCCGCGCTCTACGCCGGGGACGCCCTGCTCGGCGTGCTCGGTCAGATCCACCCGCTCGTCGCGAAAAGCTACGGCGTGGACGAGGAAATTTACTGTGCGGAGCTCGACTTCGGCGCGCTGCTCGCCGCCCGCGGCGCGGAGCCGGTCTATACGCCGCTGCCCCGCTTCCCCGCCGTTACGCGCGACCTCTCCGTCGTCTGCGCAGAGGGCAAGACCGTCGGCGAGCTGACCGACGCGATCCACGCCCACGGCGGCAGGTATCTCGAATCCGTCCGCTTTGTGGACGTTTACCGCGGTGCGCCGATCCTGCCGGGCTATAAGTCCGTCACCTTCGCCCTCACGATGCGCGACGCAGAGCAGACCCTCACCGCCGACCACGCGGACGAGACCGTCGCCGCCATTCTGGACGGACTCAAGAGCGACCACGGCGCGGTCATCCGCTGATATCGCGCGGAGAAAATGTAACAGAATCGTAATATTGGAGTGCTTTACACTTCCGAAATTTTGGTATAATATAAGAGCATAAGTTCAGAGCACAAGTTCTTACCAAAGCCAAAACGAAGGAGGAAGCACCCAAGATGGAAGACGCAACGAGAAGATTCACCACCATCGACACGAAGACCGAGATCAGAGAGATCATGTCTTCCGTCTATGACGCGCTGCTTGTGAAGGGCTATAACCCCATCAACCAGCTTGTGGGCTACATTCTCTCCGAGGACCCGACCTATATCACGAACTACAAAAACGCCCGCAGCCTCATCACCCGCATCGACCGCGACGAACTGCTGCAGGAGCTGCTGCTGAGCTATCTCGGCAAGTAAGACCCAGAACGAAAAAATGCCTCCCCGCGAAATGTGGGGAGGCATTTTACTTGTGACCGGAGGTGTTTTTCCCCCATGCCGAAAACCCGCGGCCGCGGCATTGACCTCATCAAAGCCGCCGCCTTTTTGCCGTGCTCGTGATCCGCAGCAGCGCCTTCACCGACCCCGCCGGCTCCGCGCGCTGGTGCGGCGCGGCGGCGCTCGACTCGCTCGTGCGGCCCGCCGTGCCGCTTTTCCTGATGTGCTCCGGGGCGCTTATTCGTCCGCGCGGCAAGCCGGCGGCAGGTGGAATACGCGCTGCTGCTCTGGTTCGCCGCGGGCATTCTCTGGTCCACCGTGCGCACCTACTGGCCCTTCACGCTGATGAGCGGCTACGGGCGCTATTCCATGAACATGACTTACGCCTCCATCGGCTACGGGCTGTTCGGCTGGTACCTTACGGCGTATCCGCCGAAAAAAAATGGCTCGCGTGGACCGCGCTGCTCGCCGGCTTTGCCATGACGCTGGGCGGTACGCTGCTGCGCTCGCTGCGCGCCGGCGCGCTGGACGAGCACTGGTGGGAGGGCATGACGGGCGGCGTGATGCTCTATTCCGTGGGCGCGTTCTCCCTGCTGCACGGCGCCGGGACACGTCTGCGCCGCGGCAGAGCGTGGAGTTTCTCTCCTCCGGCTCGTTCTGCGTCTATCTCGTCCACGTCCTGTTTCTCTATATTTTCCGCGAGCACGGCTTCACCGGCGCGAGCTTCTTCCCCCTCGCCGCCATCCCGCTCCTCGCCCTCGCCCTGCTCGCCTGCTCCCTCGCGGTCTACGCCGTACCGCGGAAGATCCCGGTCGTGAAGCGCCGGCTGATATAAGCAAAACTCCCGCATTTAAAGGCTCCCGAAGTGCAAGGGGAGCTGGCGCGGCGAAGCCGCGACTGAGGGGTTCTTACCGGGTTTACGCAAACGCCAAGCTTGGATATTTCGTCAGCTTACAACCCTCCAGTCAGCCTTCGGCTGACAGCCTCTGCTGTGCACGCCCCCAGTGTGCGCACTGGGGGTGCCTTGCACAGGGAGGCCTTTAAATTGCGCGCCACTGCCGATAAAAAAACTCCCCGTCCGCGACGGGGAGTTTTGCTTTTTATTTGCTTATTTTTTTCCACGCCGACGGGCAGAGCAGTACGAGCATCGGGTAGAGCTCCAGTCGGCCGGTCAGCATGGTGAAGGTGAACACCAGCTTGGAAAAGCCGGAATAGGGCGCGAAGCTGCCGGCGGGACCGACAACGTTCAGACCGGGACCGACATTGTTGAGGCAGGTGAGCGAGGCGGTGAAGTTCGTCGCAAAATCCATGCCGTCGAGCGAGACGAGCAGAAGCGTTCCGAGCAGCACGAGCCAGTAGACGACCAGATAGCGGTCCACGGAGCGGACCGTCTCCTCGTCGAGCACCTCGCCGTCCATGCGCATCAGGCAGACGGCGTTCGGGTGCAGCGCCTTGCGGATGGAGCGGCGCGCGGATTTGAAGATCATCGCGATGCGCGTCACCTTGAGTCCGCCGGCGGTGCTGCCCGCGCAGCCGCCGACGAAAACGAGCAGCATGAGGATCGTTTTGCTGAGCTCCGGCCAGCCGTTGAAGTCCACCGTGGAGAGCCCCGTGGTGCTCATAATCGCCGCGACCTGAAACGCCGCGTGGCGCACCGTTTCGCCGACGGAGGCGAAGGAGCCGAGCAGGTTGACCGTGATGAGCGCCGTAGAGACGACGGCGATCGCGCCGTAAATGCGCAGCTCCTCGTTGCGCAGCGCGCGCTTTGCCTCGCGCAGGAGCAGGAGAAAATAGATGTTGAAGTTCACGCCGAACAGCAGCATAAACGCCGTGATGACCCACTGGCAATAGGGCGAATACGCCGCGGCGGAGTCGTTCAGAACGCTGAAGCCGCCCGTTCCGGCGACGCCGAGCGCCATGCACACGGAGTCGAACACCGGCATTTTTCCGGCGATCAGGAAGAAGAACATGATGACCGTGAGCCCGACGTAGATGAGGTACAAAATGCCGGTGCTGCGCCGCATGCGCGGCACGAGCTTCGCGATCTTGACGCCGGGGCTCTCCGCGCGGAGCAGGTGCATCGCCTCGCCGCCGGAGCCCTGCCCGAAGGGGCTCAGGATCAGCAGGAAAACGAGCACGCCCATGCCGCCGAGCCAGTGGGTAAAGCTGCGCCAATAGAGAATGCCGCGCGGCAGCGAAGCGATCTCGGTCAGGATCGTCACGCCCGTGGTGGTGAAGCCGGAGGCGGTCTCAAACAGGGCGTCGATATAGTTCGGGATGGCGCGGCTGAAGAAAAACGGCAGTGCGCCGAGCAGGGACACGAGCAGCCACACGAGCCCGACCGTCACGAGCCCGTCGCGGGCGAAGATCTCCTTGCGCTTCACGCGCAGCAGCGCGAGCGGCACGCCGAGCGCGGCGAGGATCAGCACCGTCAGCGCAAAGCCGAACACGGCGGCGCGCTCGGCGCAGCAAAGCGAGATGACGAGCGCGGGCAGCATAAACGTCGCCTCCACGCAGAGCACCTTTCCGAGGATGCTGAAGATCATGCGGTAATTCATGTCTTCCCTCCTCAGACGCTCTCGGCAAAGATGTCGTTCAGATCCAGAATAACGCGGCTGCTGCCGGTGATGACGACAACGGTGTCCCCCGCTTCGAGCGTGTCCGCGCCGCCGGGGATGATGACCTTGCCGCGGCGGTTGATGCAGCCGATGAGGGTGTTGGGCTTTAAGCGCACGTCGCGCAGCATCTCGCCGAGGTGAGCGCAGGAGTCCGTCACGTTGAACTCCAGCGCGTCGGCGTTGCCGGAGGCGATGTGGTGGAGCGTCACGACGGAGCTGCCGCCGCTGTTCTGCATCGCGCGCACGTCGCGCACGATGGCGTCCGCGGTCAGGGATTTCGGGCTGATAAGGCGGATGCGCGGGTCGGTGATCAGGCTGCCGAAGTCCGTGTGGTCCACCTTGGCGAGCACCTGCGGCACGCCGAGCGCTGCGGCGTACATGGCGAGGATGAGGTTCTCCTCGTCCAGATTCGTCAGCACGGCGATGGCGTCCATCTCCGCGGCGCCCTCCTCGCGCAGCACCTCCTCGCGGCTTCCGTCGGCACAGACGACGCTCGCCTCCGGGAATCGCTCGGCGAGGTCCGCCGCCTTTTTCGGATCGAGCTCGATGAGCTTGACGTTGGCATCCGCCTTCAGCAGCATATGGACAAGATAGCTCGCCACGCGGCTGCCGCCGATGAGCATTACGTTGCGGGCGCGGCGGCGGTATTCGCCGACGGCGCGCAGGATGCGGACGATCTCCGTCGCCGGGGCGCAGACATAGACCTTGTCCCCCGCCTGAATGGTGAAGCGCCCGTCCGGGATGATGGTCTCCGTCCCGCGCTGGACCGCGCCGACGAGCGCGCGGCATTTGATCTTTTTCTGGAGGTCCATCAGCTGGGTGCCGTCCATGATGCTGCCCGGCTGGGGGACGATCTCCACGATCTCCACTCTGCCCTTTGCGAAGCTGTCGCGCCGGAGCACGCCGGGGATCTCCAGCAGGCGGAACAGCTCGCTCGCGGCGGTCTGCTCCGGGTTGATGGTCATGGATAGTCCGAGGTCCTCGCGCAGCAGATACATCTGTCCGGCGTATTCCGGCGTCCGCACGCGGGCGATGGCGCTCGCGCAGCCGAGCTTTTTCGCAAACATGCAGCAGAGCAGGTTCAGCTCGTCCTCGCCCGTGCAGGCGATGAGCAGGTCGCTTTTCTCGACGCCCGCCTCCTGAAGCAGCGCGGCGCTGGAGCCGGAGCCGCAGAGCGCCATGCAGTCGAGCCGGTCGCTGATGCGGTCGGCGACCGTGCTCTTGCGGTCCACGACCGTGATATCGTGTCCCTCCCCCGTGAGCTGCGAGGCAATGGCGAAGCCGACGCGTCCGCCGCCGATGATGATGATCTTCATGATTTTTTCCTCCCAAGACGGGATTTTTCCCCATTCTACACCCAAAACGCCGCGATTTCAACCGAAAAAGCGGAACGAACCACGGATTGTAATTTTGATGCAAGTCTGATATAATATCTTCAACCGGAACCCGCTGCGCTGGGCTTCCGGTTGAAAAGGATTCACTCCGCTCAGCGCACGCCCCTTCGGGGCGCACGTTCCCTCCGCGCAGAGTATTTTTCGGCACGCACGTGTCGCGCCGAAAAATAATTGGACTCTATTTGCGGCGTGCGCGCCGCAAACTCTGCGAGGCTTTTATGATAAAATGAAAGGAAAGGAGCCGTCCATGGACGCTGCCCTTGACATCATTATGACAGCGGCGCGCTGGGCGCTTCCGGCGCTTGCGCTCTGGCTGCTGCTGCGCTGCGTGCGCAGCATGCTCTCCGAGCGCTATGAGCCGGAGATCTGGGCATATCTCGAAGGCGCGGACGGCACGCGCGCGGCGCTGAAGCACTGGGAGTGCATCATCGGCAGGAGCCGCAGCTGCGACGTGGTCTTAAACCGCCCGGAGGTCGCCCGCGTCCACGCGGCGATCGAGCGCACGGACCGCGGCGGCTGGCGTCTGCGCGACCTCAGCGGCGCGGGCGGGACCGGCAACGGCGCGCTGCGCGACGAGGGCGCGGGGCTTCCCGTCGCCGACGGCGACACGCTCTTTTTCGGTCCCGAAGCGCTCACCTTCCACGATCTCACGGAGGAGCAGCGCGCGCTGGACGAGCAGCGGCGCGAAAAGCCGGGACAGAACATCAGTCAGGGCGCAACGCTGCTGCTCCTGACCGTGTTTCAGGCGCTGCTCGCCCTGCAATACACCGGCGTTTTAAGCGGCGAGCAGCTGCTCACCGCCGTGCTCGGCTTCGGCGTTCTGATGGCGATGGAGTGGTGCTGCTACCTCATCCTGCGCGCGGCGGACCGCCGCGGCTTTGAGGTGGAGACGCTCGCGTTCTTCCTCTGTACCCTCGGCGTCGCCGTGACCGCCTCGTCCGCACCGGGCGAGATGGTGAAGCAGATCATTCTGCTGCTCGCGGGCTTTTTCGTCTATCTGCTGCTCGGCTGGTGGCTGCGCGACCTGCGGCGCACCGTGGCGCTGCGCTGGCCCCTCGCGGTCGCGGCGCTGGGTCTGCTGGCGCTCAATGTCGCCGCCGGCGACGTGCGCAACGGCGCGGCGAACTGGCTGAGCTTCGGCGGCTTTACGCTCCAGCCCTCGGAATTTGTGAAGGTCATGTACGTTTTCGTCGGCGCGGCGTCGCTGGACAGGCTGTTCCGGCGGCGGAACCTGTTTTTCTTCATCGCCTTCTCCGCCGTCTGCGTCGGCGCGCTCGCGCTGATGGGCGACTTCGGAACGGCGCTCGTGTTTTTCCTCACCTTCCTCGTCATCTCATTTATGCGCTCCGGCAGCTTTGCCACGGTGTTTCTCGCCGTGGCGGGCGCGGCGCTCGCGGGCTTCCTCGTGCTGACGGTGAAGCCCTATATCGCCCAGCGCTTCGCCGCATGGGGTCACGTATGGGAGGACCCCTACGGCGCCGGCTGGCAGCAGACGCGCGCCCTCTCCGCCGCCGCGAGCGGCGGACTGACCGGCGTCGGCGCGGGCAAGGGCTGGCTGCACACGATCTTCGCGGCGGACACGGACATGGTGTTCTGCCTGCTCTGCGAGGAGCTGGGGCTCATCACGGCGCTCTGCGCCGCGCTCGCGATCGTCGCCGCGGCGTTTTTCGCCGTGCGCACCGCCGCGCGGGGGCGCAGCGCCTATTACGTCATCGCCGCCTGCGCCGCGGCGGTGATGATGACCGTGCAGATGGCGCTCAACATCTTCGGCAGCACGGACATTCTGCCCTTCACGGGCGTGACCTTTCCCTTCGTCTCGCGCGGCGGCAGCAGCCTCATCTCCTGCTGGGCGCTGCTGGCTTTCATCAAGGCGGCGGACACGCGCCCCGCGGCGAGCGCCTTCGTGAAGCGCAGCGCGCGCCGTCAGGCGCTCGACTGGGCTTACAGCGAGCGCGGCGGGACGGACGATGAGCCCGATGCCGGCGGCGCGGAAGAGGAGGTGCCGGAGGCATGAAAAAGCTGACACGCCGGGCGTTTTCCGCCCTGATCGTCGCCGCCGCCGTGCTGCTGGGGCTCACGGTCTACGTCGTGCGCTTCGCGCGCCACAGCGGGGAGTGGGTGAGCTATTCGGCGAACCAGAACATTTTCAAAAACGGCATGCTCATCGCCGGAACGGTCACGGACCGCACGGGGCTGGAGCTCGCGGGCACGGCGGACGGCAAGCGCAGCTTCGCCGCCGACGCCGCAGTCCGCGCCGCCTGTCTCCATGCCGTCGGCGACGCGGAGGGCAATATCGGCACCGGCGCGCTGCGACAGTTTTCGGGCTCTCTTTCCGGCTATAACCCCGTCACCGGCGTCTCCACCGGCGGCGGCGAGGTGCAGCTCACGATCGACGCTTCCCTCTGCGTCACGGCGTATCAGGCGCTCGCGGGACGGCGCGGCGCGGTGCTCTTAGCCGACTACACGACGGGCGAGATCCTCTGCATGACGAGCTCTCCGAGCTATGACCCCGCCGTGGGCTTCGACAGCACGAACCCCTATTATGACAGCGTTTACATCAACCGCGCGCTCGGCGCGGCGTATGTCCCCGGCAGCGTGTTCAAGCTCGTCACCATGGCGGCGGCGCTCGAAAACATCGGCGACCTCTATGAGCGGACGTTTTTCTGCTCCGGCTCCGTCACGGTGGACGGCAGCGTGCTCAACTGCTCCGGCGTCCACGGCGAGCAGACCGTCGAGCAGGCGCTCGCGAACTCCTGCAACTGCGCCTTTGCGGAGCTCAGTCTGGAGCTCGGCGGCGATACGCTGAAAAAATACGCGGACAAGCTCGGCTTCACCGAGCAGCTCTCCGTCAGCGGCATCGCGACCGCGGCGGGCAGCTTCGACGCCGCGGCGGACGGCTCGCCCGCTCTCGCGTGGTCCGGCATCGGACAGTCCACGGACCTCGTCTCCCCCATCGCGCTGCTGCGCTATGTCTGCGCCGTCGCGAACGGGGGCACGGCGCGCGAGCCGACGGTCCTGCTCGGCGAGAGCGGCGGCAAAACGCGCCTGCTCTCCGCCGACACCGCGGACGCGCTGAAGAGCATGATGCACTACAACGTCGCCGCGGTCTACGGCACATGGAATTTCCCCGATCTGAACCTCTGCGCCAAATCCGGCACCGCCGAGCAGGGCGACGGCACGTCCCACGCATGGTTCACCGGCTTTCTGGACGACGAGGCGCACCCCTACGCCTTCGTCGTGGTCATCGAGGGTGCGGGCGGCGGACTCGCAAACGCCGGTCCGGTGGCAAACGCCGTCCTGCAGGCGGCGGTCTCTGAATAAATCAAAGCACTTGGAGCTTAGAAAGATATGGTAGACATTTCGATCAAGGACCTCGTCAAGGCTTATGACGACGGGGTGAACATCTTAAACGGTCTCTCGTTCGACATCCAGTCCGGCGAGCATGTCGGCATTTTAGGGCGCAACGGCTGCGGCAAGACGACCATGTTCCGCATTCTCTCCGGCGAGATCGGCTATGACGAGGGCACGGTGTCCGTCGCCTCCGGCAAGCGGCTGGGGCTCATCTCCCAGATCCCCGTCTATCCGGAGCATTTCACGACCGAGGACGTGCTCAAGACCGCCCACACGCGCGTTTACGCCATCGGCGAGCGCCTCGCCGCGCTTGCCGAGCGCATGGCGGAGGACGCCTCGCCGGAGACGATGCGGGAGTATGACCGCTTAAACGCCGATTTCGAGCGGCTCGGCGGCTACGACGTCGATTTTGAGCGCGACCGCGTGGCGAACGGGCTTGAGATCCCCGCGGCAATGCGCGCGCGGCTTTTCAGCCAGCTCTCCGGCGGCGAAAAAACGCGCGTCAACCTCGCGCGGCTCATTTTGGAGGACACGGACATCCTGCTGCTCGACGAGCCGACGAACCACCTCGACCTCCACGCCACGGAGTGGCTGGAGGACTATGTTCAGCGCTTCCACGGCACCGTGCTCGCCATCAGCCACGACCGCTGGTTTCTCGACAAGGTCGCCCAGCGCTGCATCGAGATCCAGAACGGCAAGGCGGAGTTTTACGCGGGAAATTACAGCTTTTATGTTGAGGAGCGCCAGCACCGCTTCGCCGAGCAGCTCAAGAAATATGAGAAGGATCAGGCGAAATACGAGCAGCTGAAAAAGGCGGCGGAGCAGATGCATCTCTGGGCGTTTATGGGGAACGATAAGCTGCATAAGCGCGCGTTTTCCATGGAAAAGCGCATGGAAAAGCTCGCCGTGACGGAAAAGCCGCGCGTGGAGAAAAAGCTGAACGTCAAGTTCGCCCAGCGCGAGTTCCACGGCGACGAGATCTTTCTGCTGGAGGGCGTCACGAAGTCCTTCGGCGAAAAGCGGCTGTTCCACGACCTCGACCTGCTCATCGAGGGCAGCGACCGCATCGCCCTCATCGGCGATAACGGCAGCGGAAAATCGACCTTCCTGAAAATTCTGATGGGTGAGGAGGAGCCGGACGCGGGCTATATCCGCAAAGGTCCCAGCGTCAAGATCGCCTACCTGCCCCAGATCATCCGCTTCGCCCACCCGGAGCGCACGCTCTATGACACGATGCTCTATGAGGAAAAATGCACGCCGCAGGACGCGCGCGACCGCCTCGCCCAGTTCCAGTTCCCCGGCGAGGACGTGTTCAAGCCCGTCTCCGCCCTCTCCGGCGGCGAGCTGAGCCGTCTGCGTCTTTGCATGCTGATGCGCCACGACATCAATCTGCTCATCCTCGACGAGCCGACGAACCATCTGGACATCGCCTCGCGCGAATGGATCGAGGACGCCGTGGCGGACTACGGCGGCGCGCTGCTTTTCGTCAGCCACGACCGCTGGTTCATCGAGCGCTTCGCAAACCGCATCTGGGAGCTGAACGCCGGCGAGATCACGGATTTCCGCGGCACGTTTACCCAGTTCCGCGAATATAAGGCGCGGCAGGAGCAGCTCGCCCGCGCGCAGAAGCCGGAGCAGAAGAAGGAAAAGGAAAAGCCCGCCGTCCAGAAAAAAGCCGCTCCCCGCACGGACCGCCAGCTCGCCAGGATCGAGCGGGAGATCGCGAAGACCGAGGAGCAGCTCGCCGCACTGGACAGCGCCTGCGAGGAAAACGCCAGCGACTATCAGAAGCTGCTGGAGCTCGGCGCAGAGCGGGACAAGCTGAACGGGGCGCTCGAAGCGCTTTACGCGGAATGGGAGGCGCTCAGCGAATGATCAGGCAAAAGCTTTGGGGCACCGCCCCGCGCCGGGGCTGGTGTGTCGCGGCGCTCGCCTTAATGCCCGCCGCCGCGTTTTTCCGCTTTGCGCTCGTGGGCTACACCTATATCGCGGCGCTGCTCGCGGGGATCGCGCTCTGCATCGCGCTTTATCTTCTGCTGCCGCGGGGTCTGCGCATCGCGCTGACGGCGCTGCTCTGTGCGGGCGCCGTCGTATTCACGGCGGCGGAGGTGCCCGTCGTGCGCGCGTCGCGCGGGGACGCGGACTGCGATGCGGACTACCTGATCGTCCTCGGCGCGGGGCTGCGCGGCAGTGTGCCCTCGCTCTCGCTGCGCAACCGCCTGACCGCGGCGGAGGAATATCTGCTCGCCCACCCGGACTGCACCGCCGTCGTCACCGGCGGGCAGGGTCCCGGTGAGGACGCGACGGAGGCGTCCGTCATGGCGGCTTATCTCATCCGCGCCGGCATCGCGCCGGAGCGCATTCTCGTCGAGGACAAAGCCACCAGCACGGCGGAAAATCTGGAGTTTTCCCTCGCCATGATCGGCGACACGGAGGGTGAGACCCTCGCCGTCGTCAGCAGCGAATACCACCTCTACCGCGCCGAGCGCATGGGGGCTTCCCTCGGCGTCACCCTCCACGGCGTTGCCGCAAAAACGACCAAGCCCATCCTGCGCCTGAACTACTTCATCCGCGAAGCCTTCGGCGTCGTGCATATGTGGGTGTTCGGGCTGTGAGAAAATGCAAAAAGAGAGACTGTCTTCGGCAGTCTCTCTTTTTGCAAATTCAATTGAAAAGCAGCTTCTCGTACTCCTCCGGGGTGTTGACGTTCGTGAGGATGCGTTCGAGGTCAAATTCCGGCAGCTCCTCCGGGTGGACGAAGCGGACACAGAGCCCCTCCAGCATCTCGAAAAACGAGCGCTTGCCGGATGCGAGGCAGGCGGCGGCGGCCTCTCCGCAGCGGGAGCCGTAGACGGCGAAAAGCGGCTCCATCCCCTTCTTGCCGCGCTTTAAGATGCAGGCGTCCGCCTCCCCGCGCAGCGCGGCGAGACGGCGGGCAAGCGCGGCGTCGCCATAAGGCAGGTCCGTGCCGGTCAGGAAGATCTCCTGCGCGTCCGTCTCCGCAAAGGCGGCGGCGATGCCGTTGAGCGGTCCGGCGTCCGGCCAGCGGTCCGGCAGCTCACGCGCGCCGGTAAAGGGAAAACGCCCCGCGGCGTTGACCGAGACCGCGACGGGTCCGAGCACGGAATATTTGTCGATCAGGTATTGCAGCATCGTCCGCCCCGCGCAGGGCAGCATCGCCTTGTCGCGCCCCATGCGCCGGGACGCGCCGCCGGTCAATATCACAGTCAGCATCGCGCTTTCCTCCCGCGAAAAGTCATTTTGTGCCATTATAACGCAGTTTCGCTTGTTTTGCAACGGCATACGCTGTATAATAAGGGGAGATCGTACAGGAAAAGGAGGCGGCTGTCATGGCAGAGCTCACGCAGGATGTCCGCTATCTCAAGGGCGTCGGCGAGGCGCGCGCGAAGGTGCTCGGCAAGCTCGGCATCGCCGCGGTCGGCGATCTGCTGACCCATTTTCCGCGCAGCTACGAGGACCGGACGCAGTTTTCCCCCATTCTCGCCGCACCGCTGGGCGAGCCGGTCTGCATCCGCGCGATGGTCGCCGCGGAGCCGCGCCTGAGCCGCATCCGCCGCGGACTGGAGCTCGTAAAGCTCCGCGCCGTGGACGACAGCGGCAGCGTGGACATCACGTTTTTCAATCAGACCTGGATCAAAAACCAGCTCTGTGTCGGCGAGACGTATATCTTTTTCGGCAAGCTGGAGGGCACGCTGCTGCGCCGCACGATGACGAGCCCGGACTTTGAGCCGGAAAACCGCGAGGGCGCGAAAACAGGGCGCATCCTGCCCCGCTACCCGCTCTCGGCAGGGCTCAGCAACCGCCAGATGATGAGCTATGTCCGCGCCGCGCTGGATGCCGCGGGCGACGACGTGCCCGACGCGCTGCCGGCGGAGGTGCGCGAGCGCTATGGGCTTGCGCAGGCGCGCTATGCCTATGAAAACATCCACTTCCCCGCCGATTTCGGCGCGCTGGAGCTCGCGCGGCGGCGGCTCATCTTTGAGGAGCTTTACGTTCTCGGCTGCGCCATGGGGCGGCTGCGCGCCGCGCGCGAGGGGCTGCACAGCGAGCCCGTGCCGCAGCGGGACGCGGAGGAGTTTTTCCGCACGCTCCCCTTCGCGCCGACGGGCGCGCAGCGCCGCGCCGTGGACCAGCTGCTCGCCGATCTCGCCGCGCCGCGGCCCATGAACCGCCTCGTGCAGGGCGACGTCGGCAGCGGCAAGACGATGGTCGCTGCCGCGGCGGTCTGGGCAGTCTGCGCCGCGGGACGGCAGGCGGCGTTCATGGCGCCGACGGAAATTCTTGCCGAGCAGCATCTCGAAACGCTCCGCGGCTTCCTCTCCCCCTTCGGCATCCGGGTCGAAAAGCTGACCGGCAGCCTCACCGCCGCGGAGAAGCGAAAAGTCAAAGCCGCGCTCGCCGCCGGGGAGATCGGTCTCGTCGTCGGCACCCACGCGCTGCTCACCGGGGACGTTGCCTTTGCCGACCTCGCCCTCGTCGTGACGGACGAGCAGCACCGCTTCGGCGTCGGTCAGCGCGGCGCGCTCTCTGCCAAGGGCAGTGAGGTCCATGTCCTCGTCATGTCCGCAACGCCCATCCCGCGCACGCTCGCGCTCATCATTTACGGCGACCTCGACGTCTCCGTCATCGACGAGCTGCCGCCCGGACGCCAGAAGGTGGACACCTTCGCCGTGGACGAGAGCTACCGCGAGCGGCTTTACGGCTTTATGGAAAAGCTCGTCGGCGAGGGGCGGCAGGTCTTTGTCGTCTGCCCGATGGTGGAGGAAAACGAGGAATTTGACCCCGCGCTCAAAAGCGCCGTGGACCACGCGGCGGCGCTTCAGGCGCGCTTCCCCGCCCTGCGCGTCGGCTGCATCCACGGCAGGATGAAGGCGAAGGACAAGGAAGCAGTCATGGCAGCCGTCGTCGCCGGGGAGATCGACATTTTAGTCTCCACGACGGTCATCGAGGTCGGCGTGGACGTTCCGAACGCGGCGCTCATGGTCGTGGAAAACGCGGAGCGCTTCGGGCTCAGCCAGCTCCACCAGCTCCGCGGGCGCGTCGGCCGCGGGCGGCACAAGAGCTGGTGCATCCTCGTCAGCGACGCGAAGGGCGAAGAAGCCCGCGCGCGCCTGAATGCCATGTGCGCCACGAACGACGGCTTCCGCATCAGCGAGGAGGACCTGCGCCTGCGCGGTCCGGGCGACTTTTTCGGCAAGCGCCAGCACGGTCTGCCGGAGATGCACATCGCCGACCTCGCCGCCGACATGCGCGTTCTGGAAACGGCGCAGGAGGCGGCAAAGCAGACCCTCGCCGCCGACCCGGAGCTCACCCGCCCCGACCACGCCGCCCTGCGGAAGCAGGTAGAGCGCATGTTCGAGGCAAACGCCGGGACCATCAACTAAAAACGCGCAGCGCGGACCGGAAACGGTCCGCGCTGCGCATTTTTTGCTTATCTCTTCTCCAAAATCTCCATCGTGCGCACGAGCATCACGGCGGCGTCGCCGCGGGCGAGGGTCTCGTCGGCGAAGGAGCAGCCGCCGGGGAGCAGACCGCAGGCGGAGACGTTTGTGGCGGACTGGCGCGCCCACGCGGGAACGGCGTCGTCAAAGCCGAACCACGCGGCAACGGCGTCGGTCAGCTCCGCGGCACGGTCGAGCATCGCGGCGGCTTCGGCGGCGGTGATCGGCTCGTTCGGGCGGAACACGGCGGCGCCGGAGTCCGATGCGTAGCCGGAGACAACGCCGCGCAGCAGCGCGGTGCTGACATAGGACTTTGCCCAGTCGCCGATCTCGCCGTCGTCGCCGAAGCCGGTGCTGCGCACGCCGCGGAGCGGCTCAGCCCCCGTGCAGCGCAGGCAGAGCGCCAGAAATTCCTCGCGGCTCACGGGCTGCTCCGGCGAGAAGACGTAGCTTCCGGCGAGGCACTCGCCGACGTAAATATCCTCCTCGGCAAGCTTCGCCGCGGCGTAAGCGCAGTCGAGCCCGGTCGTGTCGGAATAGGTGATCTTGCTCTTCTGCTTCTGAATTTTGATGATGACGGTCGCCTCCTGCGAGCGCACGCCGTCGGCGTCGATCGCCTTGTAGCCGAAGTAGTCTCTGCCGCGCTTGCCGTCGAGCGGGGTGTAGACAAAGTGTCCGTCCGGGTCGAGGTCGACGCTGCCCTTGACCGGGTCGGTCGTGATCTCGAAGGTGACGGCGCTGCCGTCAGCGGTCTTGGCAGAGAGATTGCCGCCGATGGAAACGCCGCGGTAAGTCTCAAGCTCTAAATTTTCCGCCACCGGCGCGCCGGAGACGGCGGAGACCAGCAGCGCCATCGCGAGCGCAAAGCTGAGCAGCAGCGAGCCGGGGATGAGCAGTTTTTTCATAAAGGAAGTTCCCTCCGTTTCCTGAATTTGCGCTTAGTTTTCCGCGAAGGGTCCGTTTTATGCGCGAAAAAAGCGCTGACCGTTCTGAGCATCCGGTCAGCGCTTTTTTGATTTTATTCCGCAGTCCCTTCCGATCTCTTTGCGCTCTTTTTCCGCCGGCGGCGGGAGCGCTTGCGGCACTGGACGGATTTGGTCCTGTAAAACTCGCTCATCCCCTCGTCCGCCTGATAGAGAATGCGGTTTGCGGCCCACGTTTCGTCCTCGCACTGGCGGAGCTTTACGCGCGCGAGGTAGTTGCCATGCTCGGCGCAGGTGGCGAGGTTCATATAGCGCCGGTCGCCCTGATTGACCCAGCGCCGCGTCTCCATCTCCGCACCGCAGACGGGGCAGCGGAGCGCGGTGAGCGCCTCGTCGTCGAAAGCGGCGTTGCGGCTTTCGTAGCCGGGGAAGCAGACGTGTTCGAGCGCTTCGGGACCCTCCCCGGCGGCTTCGGCGCGCTTGGCTTTCAGCGTCAGCTGGTGCAGCAGTCCGCCGTAAGCGGCAAGCCCGCTCTCCATGTCGAGCCGGGAGCAGACGAGCGCGGTGTTGTACGCATCGCCCAGCGCGTCGTGGGCGACGCGGGTCTGCTCGATACCGAAGTGCTCCATCGCGGTGGAGAGCGCCTTCTGGTTGCGGTCGCCGCCGGTCTGGAGGTTATAGATGAGCTGAAGATTCACCCAGCCCGCGATCCAGTCCCAGTCGAGATCGTGGATGATGATGTTCTGCTCCAGAATGCCCTTGTCGTCGTAGCCCCAGGTAAGGAAGGTGCAGTCGTCGCCGCAGAAATCGCGGAACCTGGCGAGCGCTTCCTTGAAGCCCGGCGCGTCGCTGAGGCGCTCCGTGCCGATGCCGGTGAGCTTTTTGACCTTGTAGTGCATCTTGCGGAAATAAACGGGCTTCACGTCGATCTGGAACTCCTCGCCGGGGGTCCAGTCGTCATTCAAACGCACCGCGCCGATCTGGATGACCTCGCCGCGCAGGTGGATGGGAAGATGATTGAAAACAGAGGACTTGGAGCTCATCGCCTGATTCCACTCCATGTCCATGACAATGTAACTGATGATGGATCACCGCTTTCTCTATTTTTCAAACAAATCATAGTATAGCACGAATCGCCTGCTCTTCTCAACTCTTTTTTCATTGAATCGGGGCATTATTTGTGCTACAATGCAGTAATGTTGATCATATCCCGGCAAAGGAAGTGCTTTTACTATGAAAATCGTTGTTTTATGCGGCGGACTGTCCAACGAACGGGACGTCTCCATCTCCACCGGCACGGGCGCGGCGCGCGCCCTGCGCGAAAACGGCCACGAGGTCGTGCTCGTGGACCTCTACCTCGGCTTATCCGAGCCCGTCACGGACCCGGACGCCGTTTTCCGCACCGGCACGGCGCTCTCCGCCGCCGCCATCGGGGAGACGAGCCCGGATCTCGACGCCGTGCGCGCGATGCGCCCGGACCCGGACTGCCGCATCGGTCCCGGCGTGCTCGCGCTCTGCCGCGCGGCGGATATGGTCTTCCTCGCGCTCCACGGCGAGGAGGGCGAAAACGGCAAGCTGCAAGCCACGCTCGACCTCCACGGCGTGCGCTACACCGGCTCCGGCTATCTCGGCAGCGCGCTCGCCATGAACAAGGGACTCACCAAGACCCTGCTGCGCGCCGCGGGGATCGCCGTGCCGGAGGGCATCACGCTTCGCCGCGGGGAAACGCCTTACGCCTCTGTCGGCTTTCCCTGCGTCGTGAAGCCCTGCTCCGGCGGCAGCAGCGTCGGCACCAGCATCGTTCAGACCGAGGCGGAATACGCCGCGGCGCTCGATTTCGCCTTCCGCTATGAGGACCGCGTGCTCGTGGAGACCTATATCCACGGCAGGGAGCTGACCGTCGGCGTTATGGACGGCGCGGCGATGCCCGTCATCGAGATCATCCCGAAGAGCGGGTTTTACGACTACAAAAACAAGTATCAGGCGGGCGCGACGGAGGAGATCTGCCCCGCCGCGATCGGCGCGGAGGCGACCGCGCGCGTCCAGCGCCTTGCCGAGCGCGTGAGCGCGGCGCTGATGATCGACGCTTACTGCCGCTGCGACTTTCTCTGGGACACGGAGCGGGACGAGATGTTCTGCCTTGAGGCGAACACCCTGCCCGGCATGACGCCGACGAGCCTCATCCCCCAGATGGCGGCGGCGCAGGGAATGAGCTACGGCGCGCTCTGCGAAAAAATTCTGGAGGTCAGCGGGAAAAAATATGCCTGACATGAAAAATCTCACGCTCGAAAACCTCGCGCGGGTCTGCGGCGGACGCTTCGTCGGGTCCGCCGCGGACCTCCTCCGCGCCGTCTCCGCCGTGACGACGGACTCCCGCGCCGTGACGCCGGGCTGTCTCTTCGCCGCCATCGCGGGCGAGCGCGCGGACGGGCACGATTTCGTCCCCGGCGCGCTGAAAAGCGGCGCGCTCTGCGCGCTCGTGGAGCGGGAAATGCCCTGCGCGGGAAACCAGCTCGTCGTGCCGGACACGCTCGCGGCGCTTCAGGCGGCGGCGGCGTTTTACCGCGCGCAGTTCGATATCCCCGTGCTGGGCGTTACCGGCAGCGTCGGCAAGACGACGGCGAAGGAGATGCTCGCCGCCGTGCTCTCCCGGCGCTTTCGCGTCCACAAAACGGCAGGCAACTTCAATAACGACCTCGGCGTCCCGCTGACGCTGTTCGGTCTGCGGGAGGAACACACCTTCGCCGTCGTGGAGATGGGCGTGTCCCACCCCGGCGACATGGAGCGCCTTGCGCGCATGGTGCGCCCGACCGCGGCGCTTTTCACCGTCATCGGACATGCGCATCTGGAGTTCCTCAAAAGCCGGGAGGGGATCCTGGCGGAAAAGAGCGTCGTGAACCGCTATCTGCCGACCGACGGGCTCGTGTTTTGCAGCGGGGACGACGATCTGCTCCGCGCGGTGGAAACGCCGCAGCGGAAGATCACCTTCGGGCTCTCGGCGGGCTGCGACGTCCGGGCGGAGGATGTCCGGCAGCTGCCGGACGGCGGCACGGCGTGCCGCATCCGCGGCTTCGGCAGGAGCTTCGACGCGGTTATCCCCGCTTACGGCGAGCACATGATCGCCGCCGCGCTGCTCGGCGCCGCAGGCGGTTTCGCTTACGGCCTCACGGACGCGGAGATCGCCGCCGGGATCGCCGCCTACGCCCCGGTCGGCAGCCGCGCCCGCCGCGTCGCGACCGGTCGCATCACGCTCATCGACGACTGCTACAATGCGAACCCGACCTCCACCGCCTCGGCGCTGCGCTCCCTCGCGCGCGCGGAGGGCAGGCGCGTCGCCGTTCTGGGCGACATGCTGGAGCTCGGTGCGGACAGCGCGCGGCTGCACTATGAGACCGGCGTGCTCGCCGGAGAAAGCGCGGACATGGTGCTATGCACCGGGGGCGCCGCAGCGGACATTGCCCGCGGTGCGGGCGAGCGCGGCAGCTGGTTTGAAAGCCGCGGAGCGCTCATTGCCGCCCTGCCGTCGCTTATTTGTCCCGGCGACACCGTGCTCGTCAAAGCTTCGCGCAGCCTGCATTTCGAGGAGATCGCCGCCGCGCTAGAGCAGCTTTGAGTTTTTTTACCGATCATGCACAAAAAATGTGCAAACCGGGCTTGAATTTCCGCCTTTTGTGTGCTAATATGATGCTGTTACCTATGGGTTAATAAAACCCAGAAAAATAGGAAAGGAAGTAACGATTATGTACAAGTTCACCCGTTTTGAAGACGCTTATGAGTATGAGGGACGCGGCCACTTCAAGTGCCACTGCATCCGTCTGCATGACCCGAAGGATGTCAACGAGGGCTCCATCGTCCACGGCATCACCACCTTCCTTCCCGGCGGCGGCTCCAACGGCGGCGTTGCTGAGTTCGAGATGATCTACCACACCCTCGACGGCGAGATGACCGTTTACATGAAGAACGAGGGCGACACCGAGGAGACCGAGTACGTCATGCACGCCGGCGACTCCATGTACTTCGGCAAGGGCACCTTCCGTCGTCTGATGAACAACAGCAAGGATGTTGTCCACATGATGACCATCATGGTCCGTCCCCAGTAAAAAAGCTTAAAAAAGAGACCTGACCGACCGGTCAGGTCTCTTTTTTTATCGGGATGAGCCGGAAGTCCAGCACACGCTTCAAGCGCCCATAGCTGAGGGTAAAGTTGAAGATCTCGCAGAAAAACAGCACCGCGAGCCAGCCGTTCAGCGCCCAGCGGGGCAGCACGGTCAGCACGAGGGCAACGCCGACGACCGCCTCGGCGATGTTGAAGCCCATGCTCCACATCATCTGACCGAGCCCCTTGAGGCAGCCGTCCGTCACGATGTCCATGTACATGACCGGGACGATCAGCGAGAGCAGCCGGATATAAGGTCCGACCTCCGCGGTCTTGTAGATGAGATAGCCGAGCGCGTCCGCGGTGAAGAACAAAAACGCAGCCACGGCGAGCGAGAACACGAGCGAGGCGCGCAGCAATATCTCTGCCGTGCGCCGGAGCCGCGCGCGGTCGCCGCGCACCTGATACGCCGTCAGCTCCGGGACAGCGAGCTCCGCCGCGGCAGAGAGCAGGCAGGACGGGAAGAAAACGACCGGCATCACCATGCCCGTCACGGTTCCGTAGCCCGCGAGAGCGCGCTCGGCGGAGAGCCCCGCGGCGCGCAGCTTGCGCGGCACGAGCAGCTGCTGGAGCGTCGTGAGCCCTGCGCGGGCATAAGCCGAGAGCGCGAGCGGCAGCGCGATGCGCAGCATCCGCCCCGTAAGTCCCGCCGCCGCGCCGGAGCGCTCCCGGCGGCGCCGGTCGAGGACATAAAGCGCCGCGATGAGCGCGAGCGAGGCGGCGTCCGCGATGAGACAGCCGCGCGAGATGGCGCAGCAGCACTGCTCCAGATCCCCGCCGTCCGCCCTGCCCAGCAGCGCCATGACGCAGCCGATGCCGAGGATCTGCTCCGCCGTCTGCACCGCCGCGGAGCGCCACGCACGTCCGGAGGCGATGAAGTAGCCGTTCAAGACCGAGGCGAGCGAGATCATCGGCAGCGAAAACGCTGTGATCCGCAGGGCACGCACCGTGCGCGCGTCGCCGACCCAGAGAAAGCCGATGGGCTCCGCGCCGAAAAAGAGCAGCGCGCAGGCAGCGACGCCAAACGCCGCCGCGTAAGCGAGACAGCGGCGCATCGCGCGCCCCGCGCCGCCGTCGCGTCCGAGCCCGAGCTCCTCACTGACGAGCCGGGTCGTCGTGAAGCGGATGCCGGAGATGGCGAGCGTCGCCGCGAGACCGCTGACGCTCATCACGAGCTGCCAGAGCCCCACCCCCGCCGCACCGATCCGCCCGGCAAGCCAGACCTGATACGCCAGCCCGATGCAGCGCATCAAAAGCGAGGACGCCGTTAAAAGCGCCGTGTCCCGCGCAAGCTTCCTGATCCCCATGCCGACCCCCTCGGTGTTGTTTTTCCGTACAAGGGTATGCGGAAGGAGCGGGGAATCATTCGCGGGAGACGCAAAAGAGAGTGTCAAGAAAGGTCATCAACGCGGCGAAGCCGTACAATTTAAAGGCCTCCCTGTGCAAGGGAGGCTGTCAGCGCGCAGCGCTGACTGGAGGGTTGTAAGCTTATGAACCATCCAAACTCGGCGTTTGCGCAAGCTTACAACCCCTCAGTCGCGCTCCGCGCGCCAGCTCCCCTTACACAGGGGAGCCTTTAAAATCGAAGCTCGCAGAGTTTTTTTGACAAGCTGAAAAGAGAGACCGCCGTGGGCGGTCTCTCTTTTGCGCTTTTATTTGACTTTCAGCTTTTCCGCGAGCGTCTCGTCGGCTTCGGCGGCTATGGTGGAATAGTCCGTGTAAATGACCATGCCGGGCAGAGCTCCGGCGGGTTTCTTTACGAATTTTACGCGGGTATAGTCCACCGGGACCTTGCCGCCGGCGCTTGCCTGGGAGTGGAGCGCCGCGAGGGACGCTGCCTCGGCGAGCGTCCTTTCCCCGACCTCCGCGCCCGCACAGCGGACGATGACGTGGCTGCCGTGAATTTTCTGCGTGTGGAGCCAGAGATCGCCCTTGTGGGCGGTCTTGAGTGTCAGGCGGTCGTTCTGGACATTGCTGCGCCCGACGAGAATTTCAACGCCCTCGCTCGAACGGTAGCGCAGCGGCGCGGCTTCCCTTTCGCGCTGCTTCCCGGCGCTTTTCTGGCGGCGGACATAGCCCGTCTGCTCCAGCTCGCGGCGGATCTCGGCGACGTCCGCGCCCGCGGCGGCGCGGTCGAGCTCGTCGAGCACGCTCGCGAGATAGTCCGCCTCGCGGCGGCTCTCGGCGAGCAGGCGGGTCAGGTACTCCTCCGCGGTCTTGGCTTTGGTGTAGGCCTTATAATACGCCGCGGCGTTCTGCTGGGCGCTCTTGCGCGGGTCGAGCGGGACCGCGACGGTCGGGCAGCCCTCGGCGTAAAAATCCTCGACCTCGAAGCGCTTCGCGCCCGGCTTCGGCGCGCGGTAGAGATTCGCGGTGATGAGGTCGCCCCAGCGCCGCTTTTCCTCGCGCTCACCGGCTTTTTTCAGCTCCGCGGTCTGGAGCGCGATCTTCTTCACGGCGCGGTCATGGGCGTTTTTGACGGTCTTGCGCAGCGCGGCGGTGCGGCGGCGCATCTCCTCCGCCTGACTCCGGCGGGTATAAAAGGCGTCCAGCAGCGCGGAAAAGCTCGGAAAGCGCTCGCACTCCATCGCCGCGCCGTACTGCGTGATGGGCAGAAAGCTGAAGTCGCGGGGCTTTCCTCCCTCCTCCAGCAGCATCCACGGCTCGAAGTTCCCGGCGTCGACGCGCGCGGCGAGCGCGTCCATCTCGTCCGGGAGGCGCGTCTCGTCTCCCCCGCAGCGGCTCACCATCTCGCGGCAGATGAGCGGCGAGAGCGCGGAAAACGAGTCGAGAAGCCATTTGTCCGCCGGGCGCGCAGGGTCCCGCGCGGCAAAGGCGGCGCGCCGCTCCGCACTCGTCAGACCGAAGAAGTCCGGCTTCCCCTCCCGCAGGGGCAGTCGGTAAATGAGTCCCGGCAGCACTTGGCGCAGGGCGCTCATGTCCGCGTCCACGCGGCGGAGGGAGTCCAAAATATGCCCGTCCCCGTCGCAGAGGATGAGGTTCGTTCCCCTGCCGATCATTTCGAGCACGAGGGTCTTTTTCACGCTCTGCCCCATCTCGTCGAGGGCGTCGAGGTGAAAGAGCAATATCCGCTCGCGCTGCGGCTGCGTAAGCTCCGCGATGCGCGCGCCGATGAGATGCTTGCGCAGCAGCATGCAGAACATCGGCGGCTGGGCGGGGTTTTCAAAGCTTGCGTCCGTCAGGTGCGCCCGCGCGCAGCCGACGCCGCCGCAGAGAACGAGACGGCGGTTCCCGCCGGGACCGTGGAGGCTCAGCAGCACGGTGTCTCGCTCCGGCTGCTGCACCTTGTCGATCTTCGCGCCCACAACGGCGGGGCGCAGCTCCGCGGCGAGCGCGGAGAGGGTGATGGAATCAAGTGGCATCGGTCGTTTCCTTTTCCTGCGTTTCGCCCGCGATGGCGGCGGCGAAAAGCTCGTTGATGCGCGCGTGGGCGCCATTTAAGTAAAGCCAGCCGAACAGCGTTTCCAGTCCTGTCGCGGCGTGGTAATCGCGCAGCGCGGCGTTTTTCGGCACGGAGTTGACGCGGGTGTTGCGCCCGCGGCGGTAAACGGCGGTCTCCTCCTCCGTGAGAAGCGGCAGCAGCCGCTCCATCGCCCGTGCCTGCGCCGGGGCGCTCACGAAGGCGACCGTCTCGCGGTGGAGGCTCTGGTTGGTCTGCTCGCCGCGGCAGACGAGATAAGAGCGCACGAGCAGCTCATAAACGCAGTCGCCGATGTGGGCAAGGCCCAGATTGCTGAGCGCGCCGATCTCCCCCGGCGTCAGGTGAATGTTCAGATAATCCGTCATGCTTCCGGCTCGCTCCATTCCTCGACCGGCGCGTCCTCGCTCTGGATGTCGCCGAAGCTCAGCTGGTCGTCGCTGTGCGGCGCGATCGGGGCGGTGCCGTGGATATTCTGCATCTCCTGCCACTGCTCGCGCGTCAAGAGGATCCTGCGCGGCTTGCTGCCCTCGAACGGGCCGACGACACCGATCTCCTCCATCTGGTCCACGATGCGCGCAGCGCGGGAGTAGCCGAGCTTTAAGCGCCGCTGAAGCATGGAAACGCTCGCCTGCTTGGTCTCGAAGATGACCTCCACCGCCTGCGGCAGCATCTCGTCGAAGTCGCCGCCGGCGTCGGGCTCGTCCACGCTCTCGGCGTGGGGCTTGTCGCTTTTCTCCTCCGCCGCCTTCTCCACTGCGGCGATGATCTCCTCGCTGTATTCCGCCTCGCCGTTCTGCTTGACGAAGTTCACGACCTCCTCGCGCTCATCGTCGCTGACGAAGGCGCCCTGGATGCGGGTCGGCTTGCCGATGCCGAGCGGCGCATAGAGCATATCGCCCATGCCGACGAGCTTTTCCGCGCCCGCCTGATCGAGGATGATGCGCGACTCCATCGCGCTGGACACCGCGAAGGCGATGCGGCTCGGAATGTTTGCCTTCATAAGACCCGTGATGACGTCCGCGCTGGGGCGCTGGGTCGCGATGACGAGGTGCATACCCGCGGCGCGTCCCATCTGGGCAACGCGGCAGATGCTCTCCTCGACCTCCTTCGCGGCGGTCATCATAAGGTCCGCCAGCTCGTCGATGACGATGACGACCTGCGGCAGGGTCTGCTCCCCGCGGGCTTTTTGCAGCGTGTTATACGCCGCGAGGTCGCGGACGCCGACCTCGGAAAAGAGACGGTAGCGCTTGAGCATCTCGACGACCGCCCATTGCAGGCTGCCCGCCGCCTTTTTCGGGTCCGTCACGACCGGGATATAGAGGTGCGGGATGCCGTTATAAATGCCGAGCTCGACCATCTTCGGGTCGATCATGATAAGGCGGACCTCCTCCGGCTTTGCCTTGTAGAGCAGGCTCAGGATGAGGCTGTTCATGCAGACGGATTTGCCGGAGCCGGTCGTGCCGGCGATGAGCAGATGGGGCAGCTTCGCAATGTTGCCGACGACGGCGCTGCCGCTGATATCCTTGCCGAGCGCGAAGGTCAGGCGGCTCGATGCGCTGCGGAACACGTCCGTGTCGATGATGTCGCGCAGATAGACCGTGCTGACGATCTTGTTCGGCACCTCGATGCCGACGGTGGATTCGCGGTTCGGGATCGGCGCGATGCGCACGCCTGTGACGCCGAGGGCGAGGGCGAGGTCGCCGGAGAGGTTCGTGAGCTTGCTGAGCTTGACGCCGGCGTCGAGCTTCAGGTCATAGCGCGTGACGGTGGGTCCGCTCGTGGTGTCCGTGATGCTGGCGCTGACGCCGAAGGAGTGGAGCGCGGACTGAAGCCGCTCGCAGTTCAGGCGGACCTCCTCGCTCGTGTCGGTGACGGCGCCCGTGCCGCGGCGCAGGAGGTTCGCTGGCGGGTAGTTATAAGGCTGCGCCGGGGCTGCGTCCTTCTGCGCGATCGCCTCGGCGACCTCGTCGGTCTCGCTTTGCAGCTCCTCGCCGGAGATCTTGTTTTTCGCGTTGGAGCGCATTTCGCGCACCTCGCCCGTGGAAAAGCCCTCCGACTTCACGGCATTCTCCGGCTTCGCGAGCGTAACGCCGGTCATGGCGGCGACCTCCTCCATGCTGGCAGGCTCCACGTTCGCCGTCGGCGAGGGCTGCACCGCTCTGAGCGGCGCGGGCGCGGGCGCGGCGGGAGCCGGGACCGGCTCCGGAACGGGGTCGGGCGTATTATAGACCTGATCGGGCGTTTTCGTGCGCGGCGCGGCGTTGAAAAAGCCGACCTTTTTCTCCTGATAGGGCTCCGCCGGGGCGTCATCCTCGGTCGGAATGTCGATGGCGCGGGCGGCGCGGCGGCTTGTCCGGCGGCTGACGCGCTCGTCAACGGCGGCGCGCTCCGCCTCGTCCGGCGCGGCGAGAACGGGCTCGTCCTCCCTCGCTGCCTCCGCAGCGGCGCGGCGCTCGCGGACGCGGGCTGCCACGGTCTGGATCTCATGCTTTAAACCGAAATAAAAGCTCGCGCCGGAGAGTCCCAGCAGCAAAACGGCACTGATCGCCTTGCCAAGCAGCGCAGAGAGTCCAACGGCGGGCAGTCCGCCGAGCACACCGCCGCAGCGGAGCTCCTTGCCGTGTGTGTAAAGCTGCGCGATGAGGCTCTTTTCGGTGGAAAATTCGACCTTGCAGGCGAAAAGATGCACCGCCGCGCTGAGAAAAAGCGGCAGGAGCAGGATCGCCGTGACGCCGAGGGCGGCGGGACTCTCGCGGTGGAAGACGAGGTGGACGCCCGCCACGATGAGCACGACGGCGAGCAGATAGTAGCCATAGCCGAGCAGCCCGGCGAAGATGTTTTTCAGTCCGACGATACCGACTGCGGTCTCCGACGTATAGCTCACGAGCACGATGAGCGCGAGGAAAAAGCAGCCGCAGCCGCCGAGAATACGCGCCATATCGTGCTTCTGGTCCGCGCGCTGCGCCGGGGTCGGCTTTGCGGCGGATCCGGTTGACTTCCCCGCGGCGTGGGCGGGTTTTTTCTTCGTTGCAGCCATGATGAGATGCTCCTCAAAGAATGATGGTCAGCAGCAGGGTCAGCAGACCGGCGGCGGCGCAGTAGACCGCGAACCAACCGAACTTTCCCTTCTGGGTAATGTACTTCAAAAGCCGGAGGGCAAAATAACCGGAGATGCCGGCGACGAGCATGCCGAGCAGATAGACCGGAAGCCGGCTCCAGTCCACGCCCGCGGAGAGCGCCTTCACGAGCGAGAGGACGTTCGCGCCCAGCACGGCGGGGATGGAGATGAGAAACGAGAACTTCACGGCGAACTCGCGCTCCAAGCCCACAGCGAGCCCGGCGGTGATGGTCGTTCCGCTGCGGCTGAGCCCCGGAACGGTCGCCACGGCCTGGCAGAGCCCGATGATGAGCGCGTCGCGGATGCGCATCGTGCCGCCGTTTTTGCTCCCGCGGGGCATGCGGTCGGCGGTGTAGAGCATCGCGCCGGTCAGCAGCAGGGCGATGCCGATGAAGGCGGTCGAGTAGTAGAGCTTTTCCACCGTATCGTTGATAGGCAGCACGAGGAAAAGCGGCAGCGTCGCGAAAAACATCATCAGAAGCAGCCGCGCGCCGGGAAAGCGCCCCTTGCGCTCGCCGGGCACCGGGTGCCCCGCGCTGCGCACGAAGCCGGCGCAGTCGCGCACGATCATCACGATGTCGCTGCGGTAAACGATGCAGACGCTCACAAGCGTTGCAAGGTGGAGCAGCACGTCAAAGAGCAGTCCGCCCTCCTCCGTGCGCAGTCCGAACAGATTTTCAAAAACCGAGAGATGACCGGAGCTGGAGATCGGGAGAAACTCCGCGACGCCCTGCACCAGTCCCAGAAACATAGCCTGAAGTGCGGTCATTGGAACTTTTTCCTCCTGCCGATACTTTTCTAAAATATGATATTACCACACTTTGGGAAAAAGTACAAGGAGAAAAGTTTACATAAGATCAAAATGGGGGATTTTCGCGCCGTGCGCGGCGCGGGACGCGGGGGGGAGAAATTTGAACGCGCCTGCGGGCGCTAAGATTTGATTTGTTTCGCGCCGCAGGCGCGACTTACTTTGCCCCTCGCGGGGAAAGTAAGCAAAGGCGCGGTCAGAAGGAAAACCCTTTCGATTGGGTTTTCCTCCCGACACCCTCCTTTCCTGAACGACCAAGAGGGTCTTACGACCCCCTTGGATTCCCCCT
>CAVCTM010000007.1:0-44297 GCA_963605115.1 Pseudobutyrivibrio sp.
TTCCCTCCGCGCAGAGTATTTTTCGGCACGCACGTGTCGCGCCGAAAAATGGATTTGACCTTATTTGCGCCTGCGGGCGCAAACTCTGCGAGGCTTTTTTTCGGGTTTTTTCGGGGTTTTAAAATTTTGGTTGCATCGGTTGCTGCAATTTTCGGGCGGTGTTGGGGGGTAGGGGTGTGAGGTGATTTTGGTTTGGACGGGGGAATTTCTCGTGAGGAGATCCTGAAGGAGCTTGCGGAGCTGGCGTTCGGGCGCTGCAACGATGCGGCGCGGCTCGCGCTGATGGGGAAGGACGCGCTGAAGAAGATCGGGCGGCTGGACCTGCGCGGCGTGACGGCGCTGCATGTGAACGAAAAGGGCGGCTTTGACTTAAAGCTGCTCGACCGGACGAAAGCCATCGAACTTCTGCTCGCGGCGCTGCGCGAGAGCGAGGGCGGGGGCGTCGCGGCGGAGAAGGCGGAGCCGGGCGCGGCGCTCGCCGCGGCGATCGAGCGCGCGGCAGAGCGGCTCGGCGGGACCGAGGAGGACGGGAAGGCGTGACGTTTCGCGACTTTTCGGAGAAGCAGCTCGCGGCGATGCTCTGGTGGAGCGGGGGCTCGCCCTATCGGGAGCGGGAGGCGGTCATCTGCGACGGGGCGGTGCGCAGTGGGAAGACGGTTTGCATGGGGCTGGGGTTTTTCCTCTGGGCGATGACGCGCTTTTCCGGCGAGCGCTTCGCGCTCTGCGGGCGGTCGCTCCAGTCGCTGCGGCGGAACGTTGCGGAGGTGCTGCTCCCCGTGCTTGCGGAGGCGGGGATGGCGGTGAGCGAGCGGGTGAGCGCGGCGGAGGTGCGCGTCAGCTGGCGCGGGCACAGCAATCGCTTTTCGCTGTTCGGCGGATCGGACGGGCGCGCGGCGGGGGCGATCCAGGGGCTGACGCTCGCGGGGGTGCTGTTCGACGAGGCGGCGCTTCTGCCGCGGGAGTTTGTAGAGCAGGCCTGCGCGCGCTGCTCGGTCGCCGGGAGCCGGTTCTGGTTCAACTGCAATCCGGAGGGACCGCAGCACTGGTTTTACCGCGAGTGGATCCAGCGCGCGGAGGAGCGGCGGGCACTTTATCTGCACTTTCGGATGGAGGACAATCCGGGGCTGGACGCGGACATCGCGGCGCGGTATCGGCGGATGTTTTCGGGCGTGTTTTTCCGGCGCTTTATCCTCGGCGAGTGGGTCGCGGCGCAGGGGCTGGTGTATGACTTTTTCGACGGCAGCTTCGTTGCGGACGCGCCGCCGGAGGAGGAGATCGGGCGCTGGGCGGTGTCCTGCGACTACGGGACGGCGAATCCGGCTTCGTTCGGGCTCTGGGGCGAGCGGGGCGGCGTCTGGTACCGGGTAAAGGAATACTATTTCGATTCCCGGCGCGAAGGGCGGCAGAAGACGGACGCGGAGTATGCCGCCGATCTCGCCTCGCTCGTGGGGGAGCGGAAGGTCTTCTGCGTTGTGGTGGACCCCAGCGCGGCGAGCTTTATCGAGCTGCTGCGGCGCGGCGGGTGGCCGGTGGTGAAGGCGAAAAACGATGTGCTGGACGGCATTCGCCAGACGGCGGCGGCGCTCAAGGAGCGGCGGGTCGTTATCTGCTCCGGCTGCGCGGACACGCTGCGGGAAATGGGGCTTTACTGCTGGGCCGGGGACGGCACGGAGCAGGTGCGCAAGGAGAATGACCACGCGATGGACGATCTGCGGTATTTTGTTTCGACGGTCGCGGAGCGGCAGGGCGGGGATTTTGCCGCGGCTGCGATCCGGCGATGAGACTACATTTGAAACGGAGGAAAAGGAATGGGCTTGAGAAAAAGCAGGGCGGGCACTGCCGCCGCAGGCGTTCAGGTGCGGCGCGGCGGGGCGCATCCCTTCGGGGTGCTGGACGGCTACGTTCCGCTCAGCGGCGGGAACGCGCGCTGCTATCATGCGATCCGCGAGGCGCTGCCGCTCGTGGATGCGGCGGTGGCGAAGCTGGTGCGGCTCACGGGCGGGTTTTCCGCGGCGTGTCCGCGCAGCGCGGCGGCGGAGCGCGGGCTGCGGCATTTTATCGAGACGGTCAACGTCGGGCGCGGGCAGCGGGGCGTGCAGGCGTTTCTGGACCGGTATCTGGACAGTCTGCTGACAAACGGGCAGGCGGTCGGCGAGATCGTGACGCGCGGCGACAGGGACATCGCGGCGGTGCTCTGCGGCAATGTTGCGGACGTTCGGGTGCGCGAGGGGGCTTCGCCGCTGGAATTTCAGCTTTGCAGCGCGGAGGGGGCGGACGCCGTGCCGTTCCCGCGGCAGGAGCTGCTGCTCTTTACGCCGTTTATGCCGGAGGCGGAGAATCCCTACGGCGTTTCGATGCTGCGCAGCATGCCCTATCTCGCGAAGGTGCTGCTCACGATCTATGAGAGCATGGAGAGCAATTTTGAGCGCAGCGGAAATCAGCGCTATGCGCTGACTTATCATCCGGGCGGCGATGTGCTCGACCGCGCGAGCGCGGCGGAGCGGGTGCAGAAGATCGCGAGCGAGTGGAGCGCGGCGATGCAGAGCACGCGCGGCGGTCAGGTGAAGGATTTCGTGGCGCTCGGCGATCTGGACATCAAGACCATCGGCGCGGACGGGGGATTCCCGGACACGGAGACGGCGGTGCGGCTGCTGCTGGAGCAGCTCGTCAGCCGGACGGGGCTGCCGCCGTTTCTGCTGGGGCTGAGCTGGAGCTCGACCGAGCGCATGAGCGCGCAGCAGGCGGACGTGATGACGAGCGAGATCTGGGGCATCCGGCGCTCGCTGACGCCGGTGCTGGAGCGGGTCTGCGGGCTCTGGATGGCGATGCACGGCTATGCGGAGGAGTTTGAGATCGTCTGGAACGACGTTAATTTGCAGGACGAGCTGGACGAGGCGAAGGCGCGCTGGTATGACGCGCAGACGGAGCAGCTCGAAAAAAGCGGGGAGGAGAACAAGGCATGATGATCTTAAAGGCAGGCCGTGCGCAGACGGGCGGCGCGGCGGACGAGGCGGCGATGGCGGAGATCCGGCGCTTTGCGCGCGGGGAGATCGACGCGGCGGACGTTTATACGTTTCCGCTCATTCTCTGCGACAACGAGGTGGACCGCGAGGGCGAGAGCTTTGACCGCGGGACGCTCGGCGAGCTCGCGGAAATGTTTGTCGGGAAGACCGGCATCTGCGACCATGACTGGCGCAGCGGCAATCAGGTGGCGCGCATTTTCCGCACGGAGGTCATTTCCGAGCCGGGGCGAAAGACCGCGGCGGGCGAGGACTATTTTGCGCTGAAGGCCTGGGCGTATATGCTGCGCAGCGAGGCAAACGCCGCGCTCATCGCGGACATCGAGGCGGGGATCAAGAAGGAGGTCAGCGTCGGCTGCGCGGTGCGCGAGAGCGTTTGCAGCATCTGCGGTGCGCCGGCGGGCAGCGGCTGCGGGCATACGGTGGGCGAGCACTACGGCGGAAAGCTCTGCTATGTGCGGCTTTGCGGTGCGGCGGACGCTTATGAATGGAGCTTTGTGGCGGTGCCGGCGCAGCGCGGCGCGGGCGTTACCAAGGCGCTCGGCGGCGGGCAGGGGCTTGCGGGCTTTATCGCCGGCGAGGGGCGCTGTTTTTCCGCGGAGTTCGGCGCTTTGCAGAAGGAAGCGGCGCTCGGACGGCGCTATCTCGGCGAGCTGCGCGCGGAGGTGAAGCGCCTTGCGCTCATCTGCGGGCGCGATCTGCACGACGCGCTCGCGCCGGGGCTGGAGACGATGGACGCCGAGGCGCTCGGCGCGATGAAGGCGGCGCTTGCGCAGCGCGCGGCGGAGCACGTTTCGCCGCTGGTGCAGCTGCCGGGGGTGCGCGAGGTCGTGCGCTTCGACGGGGACGCGTATCTGGTGTGATGGTTTGTCGATGGGGTCCTTCGGGGCTGCATTATATAACATTTTGGAAGGAGACGGAGAAAAGTTATGAAGGTTTGTTTTGATGGGATCGGCGGCGATCTGGTCACGTTTTGCAGCGACGGCGCTGGGAAGGGGCAGGTCGTCAAGGTCACGGCGGCGGGCACGGTGGGTGCCTGTGCTGCGGGCAACGTGTTCGACGGCGTGGCGGTGATCGTGGACGGCGGCTATGCCGGCGTTCGTCTGCGCGGCTTTGCGACCGTGGCTTGCAGCGACGAGACGCTGCCGGCGGTGGGACATGCCGTGCTCGCCGCGGACGGCGACGGCGGCGTTAAGGTCGTTACGAGCGGCGGCAGGGACTATCTTGTCGCGGACCGCGACACCGCTGCCGGTACGCTTACGATTCTGCTTTGATCGAAAGGAGAGGGAGGAAACTATGACTTACAAATTCAATGACATCAAGCTGGACAAGGGCATGTATGCCGCCTCCGGCAAGAGCTTTACGCAGGTCCTGGAGGAGCTGGACCCCAGCGAGGGCTATCAGGGCACGCCGTATGAGGGTCTCGACGCATTTCAGCGCCAGCTCAAGCGCTTCGACATCCGCGTGCGCGGCGCGGGCAGCGACGCGGTGGAGAAGTTTTTCAACACGGTCGACTCCGCCGTGCTGTTTCCGGAGTATGTTTCCCGCAGCGTGAGAGCCGGTATGGAGGAGGGCGACATTCTCAGCTCCATCACGGCGACGGTCACGCACTTTGAGGGGATGGACTACCGCAGCATCTATTCCAGTCCGAGCGAGGAGGACAAGCGTCTGAAGCAAGTTGCCGAGGGCGCCGCCATTCCGACGACCGAGGTGCGCGCGAGCAGCAATCTTGTGAAGCTCCAGAAGCGCGGTCGTATGCTCGTGGCTTCCTATGAGGCCATCCGCTTCCAGCGACTTGATCTGTTCTCCGTGATGCTGCGTCAGATCGGCAGGGAGATCATGCGCATGCATCTGGAGGACGCCATCGATGTGCTGGAAAAGGGCGACGGCAACGCCAATGCCGCGGCGGTGTTCTCCGTCGGCGACAGCACGATCGGCGGCGAGAGCGGCAAGCTCAGCTACGGCGAGCTGGTGGCGTTCTGGAATCAGTTCGATCCGTACACGATGAACACGCTGCTCGTTTCCCCGGATGTGATGGTCAAGCTGCTGAAGTGCAGCGAGTTCCAGAATCCGCTTGCGGGGCTCAATTTTCAGGGCAGCGGCGAGCCGGGCAGCCCGCTCGGTGCGAAGCTCATCCGCACCGCGGCGCTCGGCAGCGGCAAGATCATCGGTCTCGACCGCGGCTATGCGCTGGAGATGGTCAGCGCCGGGGACGTCAGCGTGGAGTATGACCGTCTGATCGACCGCCAGCTCGAACGCGCGGCGATCACGAGCATTTCCGGCTTTGCGAAGCTTTATGCCGAGGCGAGCAAGGTCCTGAAGGTCTGAGTTTTTTCTTCAAAGGCGAAGTGTGCGCCCCGGCGGGGAGCCGGGGCGCGGGAAAGGGGGAGAGAGGATGAACGGTAAGGAAAACGGCGCGGTGATCTCGCTCGCGGCGAAGATGGCCGGGGCTGCGGAGGACGACGCGGTGCTCACCGCAATGTGCGATGCGGCGGCGGAGGAGCTTGTCTCGCGGCTGCGCGCCGGGGTGAGCCGCGAGGCGCTGGGCGCGGTGTTCGACACGGCGGCGGGCGTTCTGGCGCTCTCAATGTACTGCGCGGTGGGTGAGACGGAGCGTATCCGGAGCTATCGCGCGGGGAATGTTTCCGCGGAACTGAGCGGCGGCGCGCCGGATCCGGAGGCGCTGCGCGCGGCGGCGGAGCGGATGCTCTCCGGCGCGCTCGCCGACCGCGGCTTTGATGTGATGGGGGTGCGCGGATGAAGACGGTGTTTGCGTCGCCCTTTGCGCGCGATGTCACGGTCGTGTATGGCGGGAAGCGCGTTTCGGCGCGGGCGTTTTTGCAGCCGCTGGCGCTGAAAGAGCCGGTCGAGCCGGATATCACCCCGGCGGGAGTAGTCGACACGCGGCGCTATCTCGCGATCGTGGAGCCGGTCGCACTGGGGCGCGGGGCGTATATCCAGACGGCGGGTGCGGACTACCGCGTTCTGCGCTGCGCGGACTTTGGCGGGCATGTGGAGTGCGTGCTCGCGGTGGAAGCGGGGGACGGCGATGCTTGAAAAACTGGCGGAGAGCGTGGCGGAGCTGCTGCGCGGCGCGGGGCTTCCCGCTTATCGGGCGTTTCCGCGCGAGGCGGTCGAGCGCGGCGGGGCGTTTATCGCGGTCGGCATTCGCCGCGCGAGCGGGCGCGGCGCGGGCTTTGCGCGCTATCTCGGTGTGGCGCCGGACCCGGAGCGCGGCGGGCGCGAGGTGTATGGGCTGCGCTGCGATGTGGAGCTTGCGCTGGACATTTATGTGACGATGGACGCCGGAAACGGCGCGGCGGAGTGCGGAGCGCTGTTTGACGCCGCGGCTGCGGCGCTCGGCGCGGCGGCAGGGCTCAGTGTGCGCGAGCTGCGCTGCGGCGAGGCGGCGCCGGATGCGCGGCTCGGCATGTTCGTGCTGCGCGGGGCGGCGGACTGCGCTGCGCTGCTGCTCGACGAGAGCGGCGGCGATGAAGAGAAGACGTTTACGGATTTTGTTCTGAAGGGAGAACTGAAACGATGAGCAACTATGAAAGACCGGGCGTTTACACCTCGTATGAGGCGTCCGGCGGGCTGCGCGGCGGCAGCGGCGGCGGGGCGGTCGGTCTCGCCGCAGCAGCATCGAGCGGAAAAGCCGGCGAGGTGAAGCTCCTGACGAGCTATGCCGAGGCGGTCAGCGCCTTCGGCGGCGGCGATCTCGTGGCGCTCGTGAAGCTGCTGCTTGAAAACGGCGCGCCGGAGGTCTATGCCTGCGCGGTGGTGAGCAGCGACTACGATACGGCGTTTTCCGCGCTGATGGGCGCGGAGGCGGTGCGCTATATGGTCTGCGACAGCCGCAGCGCGGCGGTGCATGCCAAGCTTTCGGCGGCGATCGCGGGGGCGGACGAGCAGAGCAAGTATCGCATCGGCATTGTCGAGAGCGGCGAGACGGCGCGCGACAAGCTCGTCGGCGCCGCGGCTGTGCTGAACAGCGAGCGCATGGTGCTGGTCAGCCATCATGAGACGGACGGCGTTCCGGGTGCGGTGGCGGCGGCGGTCTGCGGCGCGGCGGCGGGTGAGAGCGACCCGGCGGTGCCGCTCGGCGGCGCGGTGCTCGGCGGTCTCGGCGAGATCGGCGGGAATTTCTCCGACAGCGATCTGGAGCTGCTGCTGCGCGGCGGCGTTACGGCGCTGGAGACGGTGGGCGGTGCGGTCAGCATTGTGCGCGGCGTGACGACCCGGACGAAGACGGCGGGCGCTGCCGACGACACCTGGCATGATCTCGGCACGATCCTGATCGTGGACGAGGTGATCCCCGGTATCCGCGACGCGCTGCGCGCCGGGTTTGCGCGTGCGAAGAACACGGCGCAGACGCGCGGCGCGATCCGCACGCGCGTGGTCATCGAGCTGGAGCGCTATCAGCAGCGCGAGATCATCGACGGCTACAGCGACGTTCGCGCGGAAGCCGATGAGAGCGACGGCAGCGTCTGCGCCGTGAGCTTCTGCTTCGGCGTGGCGCATGGGCTCAGCCGCGTGGAGCTGAAGGCGAATATCACAATATAAAAAATTCGATCAAGAGGCGGAGCCTCTTGATCGAGGGGATGCGCTCCGCTGCAGCGTGCTCGCCTTTGACGAGCACGTTTGCGACGCGCCGAAGGCGCTAGTCCTTTAGGGCTGAGTGAGCGGTGTTTTTCGGCAGGCGCGTGTCCTGCCGAAAAACGGATTTGATTTTTTTCGCGCCTGCGGGCGCGAAATTCTGCGAAGCTTTTTTTGGATGGGAGGAGGATTTTTTCATGGCCAAGTTTTTACCGGACAGCAGCGACATTTATCTGGAGGCGAACGGGAAGAAGGTCGCGGTGGTGCAGAGCTATCATGCGGCGGCGAAGAAGACGGAGCGGAGCGTGGAGGCCTTCGGCGAGAGCGAGCCGGTGGCGACGCTTGTCGGGCAGCCGACCTATTCGCTGGAGCTCACACGTCTTTATGCGACGGAGAGTGCCATTTCCGACGGCATTGATTTTCACACGCTGAGCGACTTTTCACTCGTGATCGTGAAGCCGGACAGACGCATTGTCTACACCGGCTGCAACTGGAGCAGTATTCATGAAAACGGCAGCGTCGGCGATCTTGTTGCGGAGAAGATCACACTGGTCGCGGCGCACCGCGTGGAGACCGCGGCTTGACGGCGGAGCGGCTGGTGGAGGCGCTGCGCGGTGATGCGCTCGCGCGGCTGCGCTGGTGCGTGGCGCGGCGGCTGGGGCTTTGTCCGGCGTCGCTGCGCGTGAGGCTCTGGCGGCGGCGCGATGTGCTGCGCTGGGCTTGTCTGCTGCTGCTTGAGGGGGAGGCGGCGGGCGGAGAGAGCGCAGGCGCGAATCCGCACTTTGATATGGCGCGCTTCCGCGTGCTGGGAGGAGGCTTTCAGACGTGACGGATTTTGATGCGATCGCCGGGGCGCTTCGCGGGGAGGCGCTGCGCGAGACGGCAGCGGCGCTCTTTGCGGCGCTTTCCGGGCCGGCGGGCGGCGCGGCTGCGGCTGCGGGCTTCGGCGGAGAGGACACGGAGACGGCGCGGGGCGGTTTTGGCTTTGCGCCGGGCGGCGCTGCGGCGCAGCGCGGAGAGACGGCGGCGCGGTCCGGCACGGAGAGCGCCCCGGTGCAGGCAGCCGGGGAAGCGGCGGAGGTCCGGCGCGGGACGGCGGCAGAGTTCGACGGCTCCGGCGGCGGGGTGTATGGCGCCGCGGTCGAGGGCACCGGCGGCGGCGCGGCGGCGCGCGAGGCGCTTTTCCGCGCTGCGGCTCCGGCGCGGGCGGAGACGATGGGTGCGGAGACGCTCAGCGAGGCGGTCCGGCGCGACAGCCGGCGCTATGACCGGAGACTGGAGTAAAAAAAGGGGGCTTAGGTATGGCGGCGAAGCTTTCGCCGATGCGTTTTAAGGGCTATGTCTGGCCGCACAATCCGCGCGTTTACGGGATCGAATACCGGCGCGAGGTGCGGGAGCATACGGTGCCCTTCGGACTTTATGTTTTGCAGAATATGGGGCGCAGGCACCGCGTGCTGCGCGGCGAGGGCGAATTCTGCGGCGCGGGGGCGTATGCCGAGTTCAAGAAGCTCGCGACGGTGTTTTATGAGAACACGCCGGGGCTGCTGGTGCATCCGCTCTGGGACACGGCGACGGCGTATTTCGTCGCGCTGGAGCTGGAGCAGGAGCCGACGGAGAACTATGTGCGTTATTCCTTCGAGTTCTGGGAGTGCTTTGAGGGCTACCGCACGGCGCTGAAGGCGGTCGGTGCGGCGGCGCAGTCCGGCGCGGCGGAGTATGTCGTCGCGGCGGGGGACAGCATCTGGTCCATCGCGGCGGCGCAGGGGATGGATGCCGCGGCGCTGCTGGCGCTCAACCCCGATGTGCGCAATGCAAATCTCCTTGCCGCGGGAACGCGGCTGCGGCTGAGGTGAGGCGGAGATGGAGGGACGGGTTTACGACGCGGCGGGGCAGGGCTGGGATCTGCCCGTGCTGCTGCGCTGGGACGTTTCGCATGGGTTCTGCTCGCCCTGCGACTGCTTTGAGGCCGCGTTTTTATACGAGCCGGAGATGCTGGAGGTGCTCCGCGCGGCGTGCCGGTTTTCGGCGTTTCATGAGGGACGGACGGTGTTTCGCGGCGTGGTGGACGAGGTGGAGGTCTCCGCGGACGATTCGGGGCGCACCGCCACGCTGCGCGGGCGCGGGATGCAGGCACTGCTGCTGGACAGCGAGGCGGAGAGCGCGGACTATTCCGGCGCGGATCTGGACTTTATCTTGCAGCGGCATGTGCGCGCGCTCGGCGTTTCGGAGGTCGAGCGCGGGGCGCTCGCGGGCTCCGCGGCGGCGTTTTCCGTTTCGAGCGGGGAGAGCCACTGGAGCGTTCTGAGCCGCTTTGCGGAGTTTTGTCTCGGTGTGCGGCCGCGGTTTTCGCCGGAGGGCGTGCTGGTGCTCGACGGCGGGGACTCCGGGCGGCGCTTTCAGCTGGACGGCGCGGCGGGCGCCGGCGCGCAGCGGCTCACGATCGACCGCTACGGCGTGCTGAGTGCGACGGTGGTGAAAAACCGGGTGCTGCGCACGAGCGTTACGGTGGAAAACGAGGCGTTTCAGGCGCTCGGCGGGCAGTGTGTGCGCGTTCTGAACGTTCCGCGGCACACGGGCTTCGACGCGATGCGCCACACGGGGGCTTACCGCATTGCGAAAAGCCGCGAGGAGTTTTTCCGGCTGCGGGTGGAGCTGCCGGGGCTGTTCGCCGCGTTTCCGGGCGACCGCGCCGTTGTTGACGGGTCGGTGCTCGGCGTCAGCGGGGAGATGCTGGTCTGGAGCAGCCGCTGCTTCGCGGGCGCGGAGCGCGCCGGGACGGTGCTGGAGCTGCGGCAGGTCTGAGCGAAAAGGAGGTTTTCGGGAAATATGTGGTTAGCGGAACGCGCCGCGGGGAGCGGCGGGATGGGCGTGCGCGCCGGGATCGGCACGGTGACTTCCGGCGGAGAGACGCCGGCGGTGCTGCTCGGCGGGGAGGCGCGCGGACTTGGGCTGCTCGCGCCGCGCGGCGTGGGCTGGCGTCCGGCGGAGGGCACGCAGGTGCTGGTGCTGGAGACGGACGACGGCGAGCGCTTTGTGCTCGGCGAGGTGGACGGAGGCGGGTCCTTCCGCTCGCTCGGAAGCGGGGAGGTCGCGCTGCGATGCGGCGGGAACTGGCTGAAGGTCGGCAAGGACGGCATCAGCGCCGAGGGCGAGCTGCACTTAGACGGCGACGTTTATATCACGGGGCAGCTTTTTGTGAACGGCGTCGCCGTCGGGACGGAAGGAGCGTGACGGGGGCAGATGGAGCTGAAGATCCGGGACGGACAGTATGTTCTGGGTGCGTCCGGCGCGCTGGAGACGGTGGACGGAGAAGCCGAGGCGGTGCAGCGCGCGCTGATGCGCCTTGCGGCGCGGCGCGGGGGCTTTGCACCAATGCCGGAGTACGGCAGCCGTCTGCACACGCTCTGCCGCCTGAAGCCTGGGCAGCGCGCGGCGGCGGCGCAGCAGTTCGTGCGCGAGGCGCTCGCACCGGAGACGGAGATCGCGGTGCGCAGCGTGGAATATGTCCCCGGCGCGGACGGGGAGGCGGTCGTGCGCGTGGCGCTCGCCGTCGGGGAGACGGAGACGGAGCTCTCCGTGAAGGTCTGAAGGGAGGCTTATGGCAAAAATGAGAACGACGGATGAGATCTACGAGTCGCTCTGCACGGCGTTTTCCGCCGAGAGCGGCGCGGCGGTGGTCGAGGGCGGAGACCTTTCGCTGCGTCTGCGCGCGGTGGCGGCGGAGGTCTGCACGCTGGAGGCGCATGCGCAGTTTGTGCGCCGGCAGAGCTTTCCGCAGACGGCGACGGGCGGGTATCTGGACATGCATGCCGAGGTGCGCGGGCTGCTGCGCCGCGGCGCGGAGAAGGCGCGGGGCGCGCTGCGCTTTTATGTGGAGACGCCGGTCTCCGCGGCGCTCAGCGTTCCGGCGGGGACGCGCTGCATGACGGCGGGCGGTGTTGCCTTCGTCACGACGGAGGCGGGCGTCATCGCCGCGGGCGAGCGCAGCTGCACCGTGGCTGCGGAGGCGGAGAACGCCGGAAGCGGCGGCAACGCGCCGCGCGGGGCGATCAGCTTTGTGGTGCTGCCGCCGGCGGGCGTGAGCGGCGCGGTGAACGACGCGGCGTTTTCCGGCGGCAGGGACGCCGAGAACGACACGTCGCTGCGCGAGCGCGTGATGGGCTCTTACCGCACGCTGCCGAACGGGGCGAACGCCGCTTATTACGAGAGCCGCGTGCGTTCCGTCGGCGATGTGGAGGCGGTGACGGTGCTGCCGAAAAAGCGCGGGCTCGGCACGGTGGACGTGCTGTTCACGGTCGCGGGCGGCGTGCCGGACGCGGAGAAGATCGCGGAGGTCAGGGCGCTGCTCGAAGGCGAGCGCGAGATCTGCGTGGACATCGCCGTCAGCGCGCCGGAGACGGCGGCGGTGGACGTCGCGGCGGCGGTGACGGCTGCGGCGGGCTATGACGCGGCGGCGGTGAAAGCGGCGGTGGAGGAGACCGTTACGGCGTATTTCGGCGGCGCCCTGCTGGGCAAGGCGGTCTATCGGGCGCGGCTCGCGGCGGTCGTGATGGGCGTTCCGGGCGTTGAAAACTGCGTGCTGAGCGCGCCGGCGGCGGACCTTGCCGCGGCGGAGGGCGTTTTGCCCGTGCTCGGCGAGCTGACGGTGACGGCGGCGGGAGGCGATGACGCGTGAGATACGGCGAGGAGCTGAAAAAGCTTTTGCAGCCGCTTGGGATCTATGATCCGGGCGGCGCGTCCGGCGCGGAGCTGGAGGCTGTGGGCGGCGAGCTCGACCGCGTTTACGCTGCGCTTGCGGACGCCGAGCGCGAGGCGATGCCGCTCACGGCGGAGGGCGAGGGGCTCGCGGCGTGGGAGGCGCTGCTGCCCTTCGTGCCGGCGTATCTGACGGCGGACGACCGCCGCCGCGCGATCGCGGCGCTGCTGCGCATCGACGGGTGCAGCTTTACGGTGGGCGCCATCAACGACACGCTTGCCGGCTGCGGCATCCGCGCGCGGGCGGAGGAGACGGACAGGGCGATGACGGTGCGCATCACGTTTCCCTATAACCGCGGCGAGCCGGACGGACTTGCGGCGATCAAGGCGCGCATTGCGGAGATATTGCCCTGCCATCTTGCGGCGGAGTATCAGTTTCTTTACGTCAGTTGGGAGGAGCTGGAGGCGCTTTTCCCGACGTGGGAGGCGCTGGAGGACGGCGCGGCGAGCTGGCTGGAGCTGGAACGGAGCGGAGGCGAGGCGGCATGACGGAGTGGACGGTGGTGAGCGTCATCGTTGTGCTGGTCGGCTTCGTGATCTCGCTCGTGAAGCCGCTCATCAGTCTGAGCAGCGCGCTGACGCGGCTGACGGACGCGGTTGGCGTTCTGGAGCGGGAGCTGAAGAGCATTGCCGGGAAAAACAGCGAGGCGCATGCGCGGCTCTGGGGCAGGGAAGCGGAGCAGGACCAGCTTTTGCAGGAGCATGAGGTCAGGATCGCAAAGCTGGAAAAGGAATAATAAAAAGCCCCGCCGCGGTCCCTTTTGGGGCGCGGCGGGGCTTTGGGTCATCTCAGGGGAGCGCGGGGCGGCGGTCGAGCAGGACCTTGCCGAAGCAGCAGAGGGTGATGCCGGAGGAGGCGGGGACGGAGACGTCCGCATCGGCGCGGTCGCGGTTGAGGCTCAGGAGGTAGACGTTGCCGAAATTATCGCGGCAGTACTGCTTGCACTTCATGTCGCCGTCGACGAAGAACATGCCGACATCGCCGTTTTCCACGCGGTCGCGGCGGACCAGAACGGTGTCGCCGTCGTGGATGACGGGCTCCATGCTGTCACCGTCGATGCGGACTGCGAAGTCCGCGGTGCAGTCGGCGGGGACGGCGTAGTCCTCGTAATCCTCGCCGAGCGCGGGGGAGGCGTAACCGGCGGCGGCGGGGGTCAGGTAGAGCGGGATGACGCGCCCGGCGGGGCGCTCGCGCTGCTGCGCCTCGCGGCGCATGCGCTCGGTCTCGGCATTTAAGACGAGCTCGACCATTTCCATGCCGTGGGCGTCGAGCGCGCGGCAGCGCGTCAGCAGGCTCCACTCCGCGCTCGTCGGCATATCCGGCGCGGCGGAGGAGGCGGGGCAGAAGGTTTCGACCGGGACGTTCAGCACGGTGCATATACGCAGGAGCACGTCGAAGTCGATCTTCATATTGTCGCGCCGGATGATGCTGTAGAGCGTCTGCGCCGGGACGCCGACGGCGCGCGAGAGCTCGCCGACGGAGAGGTCGCGTTCCGCGAGGAGCCGCTTCAGAGTGCTGCCGATCATAAGAAATGCCTCCCAAGAATCATTGGTTTTGTCGAAATTGCGCGGTTTCTGGCTACAGGATAACACGATATTACATAAAGGTCAATAGAAAATTATGAAAAATCATAATTTAGGCTTGACAAATTATGAAATATCATATATTATTCTACCCGTGATTATGAGAAATCATACGGCGCGCAAAAAAATCCTGCCGTCCCGTTCGGGGCGGCAGGGAGGGGAGGCGGATGCTTTGGGGTCAGCTGCGCAGGAGCTCGCCGTTTCGACGGCGGGTGGAGGCGACGACCATGCCGGTCAGCGCGAAGAGCGCGAGGGCGTTCGGGAGGACCATGAGGTTATTGAACATGTCGGTCAGCTCCCAGACGAGGTCGTTGCCCGTCACGGTGCCGAGGAAGACGAAAACGAGCGCGATGAGCGTGTAGACGACGGTGCAGGCGCGGGGGTGCTTTCTGCCGAAGAGGTAGAGGGCGTTGATCTTGCCGAAGAGGTTCCAGCTCAGGACCGTGGAGAAGGCGAAGAAGAACAGGCACACGGCGACGAAGATCGCGCCGAAGCGTTCGCCGAGGACGGTGCCGAAGGCGGTCTGGGCGAGGTTGGCTTTGCCGAGCGTGGTGCTCGCGGCGGCGGCGCCGCAGGCGGCGAGGGGACCGTCCGGCGTGTAGAGCGTGGAGATGATGACGAGGGCGTTGAGCGTCAGGACCACGAAGGTGTCGATGAAGACGCCGATCATCGCGACGACGCCCTGCTCGTGGGGGTCTTTGACGTTCGCCTGCGCGTGGGCGTGGGGCGTGGAGCCCATGCCGGCTTCGTTGGAGAACAGGCCGCGCTTCGCGCCCTGACTGACGGCTGCCATGAGCGCCGCGCCGAACGCGCCGCCGAGGATCGCCTGCGGCTGGAAGGCGTAGCGGAAGATCATGGCGAAGGTCGACGGAATGTAGCGGATGCGGACGCCGAGGACGACGAGCGCGCCGGCGAGGAAGAGCACTGCCATGAGCGGGACGAGCTTCTCCGTCACGGAGGCGAGGCGCTGGACGCCGCCGAGGAAGATGACGGCACAGATCACGACGAGAGCGATGCCGACGATCCACGCGGGGACGCCGAAGGCGTTCTGCATCGTGGAGCCGATGGAGTTGGACTGGACCATGCAGCCCATAAAGCCGAGGGCGAGGATGATGGCGACGGCGAAGAAGCCGGCGAGGAAGCGCCCGAAGGAGCCCTGGAAGGCGCGGCGGATATAGTAGACGGGTCCGCCGTGGTAGCTGCCGTCCGGTCCGGCGACGCGGGTTTTGATCGCGAGCGTCGCCTCGGCGTAGATCGTTGCCATGCCGAAGAAGGCGATGATCCACATCCAGAAGATCGCGCCGGGACCGCCGGTCAATATCGCGCCGGAGGCGCCGACGATGTTGCCGGTGCCGACCTGCGCGGCGATGGCGGCGGTGAGCGCCTGAAACGAGCTCATGCCGCGCTCCTGCCGCCCTCCGCGGAGACGGACGTTGGCGAAGACGCGGCGCATCCCTTCGCCGAAGCAGCGGACCTGAACGAAGCGGGTGCGGATGGAGTACCAGAGTCCGACGGCGATGAGCGCGATGACGAGAATGTAGCTGCTGAGATAGGTGTTGACGGCGCTGACGATGCGCAGAAGCGTTTCCTGCATGGTTTGAGTTCCTCCTGATCATTCTTTTTTCGCGAAAAAAGCGGAGCCACTGCGGTCTGGCAGCGGCTCCGGAGAAAAAGGTCAGCGGTGTGTGGGAAAAGCCGGAGGTCCCGGTTTTCCGCTCTGTCCTTTTGCCTGAGAGATTCGGCTTTTCGCAAAAAAGCCTTGCACCTTCGGCACTCAATTCAATGAGATTCTCCAGAGTTCCCTCCGCGGGCAGTCTTTCGGGATGGAAATTCTGCACGCCTCGACGGGAAATATTTGATTGACAAGATGGAGGATAACACAAGATGGAGAAAAAAGCAAGCTTTTTTTCGCGTGCGGCGGAAAAATGTTTTTCACCGGCGGACGAGCGCCTTTTCGCGCCACGGTCCGAAGAGGAAGCGGAGTGTGCCGATGGTGGTGCAGGGAATCCAGTCGAAGAGCAGGCCGTAAGCCACGGCGAGGGTGCCGAGGTCCGTGCGGTAAGCGAGGAAATAGGTCGCGGCGGTGCGCAGGATGAGGCAGAAGACCGTGATGCTCGTGGCGGCGAGGACGTCGCCCGCGCCGCGGTAAGTTCCGGAGACCGCCATATAAAAGCCGAAGATCGGGAGCGCGAGACCGCAGATGCGGATGAAGGGCGCGCCGAGGGCGCAGACCTCGCCGCCGACGCCGAAGAGTCCGACGATCGGCTCGGCGAGGAGGAAGGCGGGGATGCCGAGGAGCAGTCCGAGGGCGAAGCACATGCCCGCCGACTCCCACGCGCCGCGGCGGGCGCGCTCCGGCTTGCCCGCGCCGAGGTTCTGACCGGCGAAGGTGGAGGTGGAGTTGTTGAACGCGCCGCAGGGGGCGGTCAGGATGGCGTAAGCACGGTTCGCGGCGGTCATGCCGGCGATGAAGTCGTTGCCGAAGCTGTTGATGACGCGCTGGATGGCGAGCGTTCCGCAGGTGACGACGATCTGCTGCACGGTCGTCGGGACGCCGAGGCGGATGCACAGGCGCGCCTTGTCGCCGTGGAAGCGCAGCTCGCGCAGGCGGAAGCGGAGCAGCGCGTGGCGGCGCTGCATATAGACAAGGCTGACGACGGCGGAGAGCGCCTGCGCGATGTTCGTCGCCCACGCCGCGCCCGCGACGCCCCAGCGGAAGACCGCGACGAAGAGCAGGTCCAGCCCGACGTTCGTCACGGCGGCGATGAGCAGAAAATAGAGTGTGGAGCTGCTGTCGCCCACGCTGCGGAGCGTGAAGGAGACGATGTTATAGGCAAAGGAGAAGAGCAGACCCACGCAGTAGATTTGGAAATAGCTGACTGCCGCGTCCAGAAAGGAGTCCGGCACGAGGAGGAAGCTCCGGAGCACGGGGCGGGCGACGGCGATGCCGATCACGGTGAAGGCTGCGCCGAGACCGAGCATCAGCAGCAGGGTCGTCGAGACCGTTTCGCGCAGCGCCTCATGCTGCCGCGCGCCGAAGTACTGGCTCATCAGGATGCCCGCGCCGACGGACATGCCGAAGGCGAGCGCGATGAAAAACGCGGTCAGGGGACCGCAGGTGCCGACGGCGGAGAGCGCGTCCTGCCCGACGAAGTTGCCGACGATGATGCCGTCGACGATGTTATAGAGCTGCTGGAGGACGTTTGCCGCCATCAGCGGGAGGGTGAAGCGGAGGATGCTTTTCCACTCCGCCCCTTCGGTCATATTGATCTTCAAATGGATACCTCCTGAGGGCATAAAGGTGCCGGACCCGGCGAATTGGAAGAGTGATTTTCCAGCCGGACCCGGCGGAGAGAAGGAATGGGGTGTCTTGCGCTGTGTTTCGCCGAGAAAGGAGTGAAACCGGTGAAACACACAACAAAAGGAGCGAAAGATGAAAAGAATATGTGCTCTTTGCTGTTCTCAAGTGCATCATACCTTATTTTTACACCTCTGTCAAGTACTATTGGCGAGAAAAAGCAAAAAAATCCGGGAACGGAGCGTTGGCTCCGTTCCCGGCGGGGTGGCTGTGCGTGGGGGGTTATCCGGCGGTGCGCTGGCTGATGCCGCGGATGGCGGTCAGGACCCAGTCGTGTTCGCCGCTCTGGAGGACCGTGCCGCAGTACGGGCAGCGGGCGCTGGCGTTGACATCCAGCGGGGCGCCGCAGTTCGGGCAGGTGATGTGCTTCACGCCGTCTTCCGACTCGGCGGTGAAGCTGTCGGCGCTGCGGGAGAGATCCCACTCGTAAGTCATGAACTTCTCCTTATCCTGGCTGCCGGAGACGACCTTGCCGTTTGCATCGGTCGTGTAGTCCACGATGCGGGTGCGCAGCTGGGCGGTGATGACGTCGCTGCTGCCGACGCGACGGAAGCCGAGCAGGTCGGTGCCGAGGACGGCGATGCGCTCGACGTGGTTTGTGCGTCCGGCGCGCTTCATCTGGGTGAGCTGGCGCTCCATCTGGGTGAAGAGCGCGTCAGAGAAGTAAGGCCGCAGGGACTCGATATTGCCGTCGGTCCAGCAGTTCTGCATCTGGACGTAGAGGTTGGAGAGCTTCTCCTTCATCGCGGCTTCGTCGAAATCGGGATCGAGGGTGAGATAATTCTTCATAGGCAGCAGGCTGCTGCGGTCCACGGGCGTCGCGCCGGGGGCGACGGGACGGCGGGTGGAGCCGGGCTTTTTCTTCTTGCCGGCATTCACGGCAATGATGACGATGATGATAATGATGACGGCGATGGTGGTGAACGGTCCGCCGTCGCTCCCGCCGGAGGAGGAGCTGCCCCAGTCGGACGAGCTGCTGCTCCAGTCGGACGAGCCGCCCCAGTCGGAGCTTCCGCCGTAATCGGAGTCGCCGGAGAATCCGCCGAAATCGGCGATGGACCCCGCTGCGAGCGCGAACACCAGGACGGCACAGAGCAGCAGGAGGATCAGGGTGCGCGGGAATTTGGGTTTCATTTGGAATGGACCCCTCCTTTTATTTCTCTTTTCACCAGTATATTAAACGAAACCGCGGAAAAACGCAACAGCATCTTTCCGCGGCGGAGAAAAATTTTCGGTTTTTTCGCTCAGAGCCGGAGGTCGCCCTCGTAAAGCCGCGGGAAGCTGCGGCGGTCGAGCCGGTAGAGGAGGACATAGAGCACCGCGCCGGCGAGGGCGCAGAGGGTGAAGATCGTCCAGACGAGGCGGTAATTGCTGTTCGAGGCGGTCAGGATGAAGCTGATGAGGAACTGGGTCAGCGCGTGGAAGAGCGTCCCTACGATGCTGGAGATGCCGCCGATGCGTCCGCGGTGGGAGACGGGGATGCGGCGCGAGCGGTAAGGGTTGACGCCCAGCACGGTGACGACCTCGCCGAGCGTGAACACGAACATGCCGGCGAAAAGCAGCGGCACGGGCGGGTCGAGGGCGAAGAGCGTGATGCCCGCGATGAACAGCAGCAGCCCCGCCGTCGCCTTCGGGATCTCCGTATAGCGGCGGAGCAGGAAGGTCAGCACCGGGGTGAAGAGAATGACGACGAGACCGTTTAAGGAGTTCAAGTAGCCGTAGATCGTCGCGCCGTAAGCGCCCATATCGCCCTTGAGCTGGAGCGGGAGCAGCACGCCGGTGACGGAGCTCGGCAGGCTCGCGAGGCAGCCGATGAGGATCATCGCCGCCACAGCGGGACGCGCGCGCAGCACCTGAAGCACGGAGACGGACTGCGCCATCGGCTGCTCATACTCGCCGAGCACGGCGGGATCATCCTCCGCCTCGTGGGTGACGGCATTTTTCGGGTGGACGAAAAGGGCGATGAGGAGCGTGGAGAACAAGATCGCGCTGCCGTTTAAGAAAAAGGCGAGGGCGAGGTGCTTTTCAAAGAGCACGCCGGAGACGCTCGCGCCGACGATGTAGCCGAGGTTGAAGCCGAGGTAGGAGAGGGAATAGGCGCGGTCGCGCTGGGCGGAGGTGGAGAAATCCGCGACGAGCGCGTCGTAAGCCGGGCTCTCGATCGTCTGGAACAGTCCTGCGCAGAAGATGAGCGCCGCGGTCAGGAAGCTGATGGGCAAAATCGCCGCGAGACCGTAAAACACGAAGGTCGCGACGTCGAAGACGATGATGATGCGCTTGCGAGAAAAACGGTCCGCGAGCTTGCCGCCGAGGATCGCGGCGGGGAGGCTCAGGAGCGTTGCGGCGGCGATGAGCAGCGTGGCATCCCCGTCCGTCATGCCGAGGCGGGTCGTCAGGAAAAAGGTCAGCATCGGCCAGACGAACGAGCCCATCGCCGTCACGAGTCTGCCGAAGAAGAGGACATAGCTTTCGCGCTTTAAGCCGCGGTATTGGGTGATGAGGTGGGTCATTTTGGCAAAAAGCCTCCTTTCTCGCTGCGGCAAAGGTAAAAAGAGAGGTCCGCAAGCAGTGCTCACGGACCTCTGGTGGGGGAAGGTGGATTCGAACCACCGAAGCGATTACGCAACAGATTTACAGTCTGCCCCCATTGGCCACTCGGGAATTCCCCCATATAATCGCTTTCAATTGACACCGAAAAAATCAGTGGAGCTGGTAGACGGACTCGAACCCCCGACCTGCTGATTACAAATCAGCTGCTCTACCAACTGAGCTATACCAGCAAACTCGAAGCTCGGTTTTCACAACCAGCTCGATTACTATAACAAACCCGACAGGATTTGTCAATCCTTTTCTTTCAAAAACGCGAAAACTTTTTTCCATGGGAGGTACAGGAGAATGGAACTGAAACAGCTTGGAGAGGAATATCGGATCAGCGCGCGCCGCTGCTTTGAGCGCGCGGCGGAGCTTCGGCGCCAGCTTCTGACGGAGCGCGGGCGCAGCGAGATGGAGACGCTTCAGCTCCGGCGGCGTATCAACATTCTGCTCGACATGGCGCGCGACGCCGCCGCCGTCGGGCGGTATCTGCGGAATTATTACGGGAGGGATGCACATGGAAAAACCGCACTTCAGCGAGAGGGAAACGGAGTATATGACGCTGCATGGCTTGATGCGCTACTCGGAGTCCGGGGGCGTTACGGGGAAGCTGGTGCGCGCGGCGCTGAATGAGGACCTGACGCCGCGCCAGTCACAGATGGTGAGGCTTTATTACATAGAGCAGAACACGATGCCGGAGATCGCCCGGCTGCTGGGGGTGAATATCTCCACCGTGAGCCGCACCCTCGCCGCCGCCCGCGTCAAGTTAAAGCGCAGCCTCCGCTACGCCCGGCGCTCGCAGTATGAGGAGTGAAGGAATCATCCGGGACCCGCTTCGCTGGGCTCCCGGATGAGGAGGGATTCACTCCGCTCAGCGCACGAAGCCCCTGCTGATGGCAGGGGCTTCGCACGTTCCCTCCGCGCAGAGTATTTTTCGGCAGGTACACGCCCTGCCGAAAAATAATTGAACTCTATTCGCCGTTGCGACGGCGAACTTAAGCGAGGCTTTTTTTGAGAGCCCGGCGTTTGCCGGGCTCTCGTTTTTGTGTGCCGCCGGTGGCTCAAAACTTGTTTTTGAAGAAAAGATGATAGCAGAAGCTGACGAAGGTGATGAACAGAAAGCGGATCATCGCTCTTCTCCGTGCGCGGCGTTGAGGATGAGCTCGCCGCGCCCGTTCTGGGCGATGCCTGCCCACTCCAGGACCGCCGCCATGACGAACACGGGGTCGTAGACGGATTGCCCCGCCTTCAAGCCGCGGTGGAGCGCGATCGTCCCGACGACGGTGGTCTCCTCGCAGCCGGGCTCGCCGAGCTTGTGGTTCCTGCCGCTGCCCTTTCTCGCCCTGCCGCCCTGCTTCTCGAGAAGGTCCACGATCGCGTCGAACACCTTGTAATCGTAGGGGGGCTTGATGGGCAGCTTGTCGCTCGTGAAGGTCAGTCCGTCCGGCTCGGCGAAAATTTCGCAGGGGAGCCCGCGGGCGGTGAATACGACGGCGTGACCGCCGTGCTCCTTCAGCTTGCGCTTGATGATATCGGATGCGAGCGGACTTGAAGGGTCCGCATCCAGACGGCTTACGTCGATTTCCTTGGGGGCGGCGTCCTCCGCCGGGGTGCTGAGGTTTAAGGCGGTGAGCACCTCGTCCAGCTTCTTTTTTGCCGTTGGGTAGGATATTTTCATTTCAGACTGTACCTCCTTCAGGTTTCCTCTGTTTTTCAGGAACGAGATCAGGAACTCGAATTGATCGCCGTCGAGCAGATCGAACGGACTGAGATCCAGCGCGCTTTTCAGCTCCATCCCGCAGGCGGGACATTGCAGCGCGCTGACCTTGAGCGTCCCGTGGCAAGCGGGGCATTTCGAAATAAGCCGATCCATAGTCATCACCCTTTCTGCCTGTATCATACAACAAGAAGTGTGAAATGTCAATATAGACTTTAAAAATATTTTAACTACTTTGTAAAAGGCGGGAAACTAATTCTGATAAGTGGTTTTGCAAAATGAAAACAGCAATGCCGTACACGGCGGTAAGCCGTGTACGGCATTGCTTGCTTATCCGGGGGCATTATTCCGGCTTTTCCGGGGCGAGGGGCATGGTCCATGCGGTGTGGTCGGTGTGGAGCAGGTGGTGGGCGAGCTCGCCGCAGGGAGTGCCGAGATATTCTTTGTAGAGGGCTTGGACCTCCGGGTTTTCGTGGGAGAAGCGGATGGGGTAGGCGAGGTCGTAGCGGTAGAGCTCTCTTGCGCGGGGGGAGGCGAGCTCGCAGCCGTAGTGGAGGGGCTGTCCGCCGCCGCCGGCGCAGCCGCCGGGACATGCCATGACCTCAACAAAGTCGTAATGCACCTCGCCGGCGCGGAGCGCTTCGATGAGGGCGCGCGCGTTGCCGAGACCGCTGACGACCGCGGTGCGCAGCTTCGTTCCGCCGAGGTCGAACTCCGCCTCCTTCCAGCCGCTGTCGCCGCGGACGGCGCGGAAGGCGTCCGGCTCCGGGTTCTTGCCCGTGACGATCGCGGCGCAGGTGCGCAGCGCCGCCTCCATGACGCCGCCGGTCGCGCCGAAGATGACCGCCGCGCCGCTTGCCGCGCCGAGCGGGGAGTCGAACTCCTCCTCGCGCAGAAGCGAGACCTCGATCTGGTCGGCAGCGATCATGCGGCACATCTCGCGCGTTGTGAGCGAGAAGTCAACGTCCTGCCCGGCTCCGGCGGAGTTCATCGTCGGCAGGGCGCACTCCGCCTTTTTCGCGACGCAGGGCATGACGGACACGCAGACGATGCGCCGCGGGTCCACACCGAGCTTTTTCGCGAAATAGGTCTTCGTGACCGCACCGAACATCTGCTGGGGGCTCTTCGCCGTGGAGAGATGGGGCACGAGCTCCGGGTACTGGCTCTTCAGGAACCGGACCCAGCCGGGGCAGCAGGAGGTGAACATGGGCCAGCCGCCGTCCTCGCCGGTCTGGAGGCGGTGGAGAAACTCCGTGCCCTCCTCCATGATCGTGAGGTCTGCGGTGTAGTCGGTGTCGAATACGTAATCAAAGCCGATGCGGTGCAGCGCGGCGACGAGGCGCTTTTCGTTCGCGACGTCGGGACCAAGCCCGAACGCCTCGCCCCAGGCAACGCGGACGGCGGGCGCGATCTGGACGACGGTGATCTTGTCCGGGTCGTTCAGGGCGCCATGGAGCCCGAAGATTGCCTCCGTATCGTCGCGCGCGGTGAGCGCCGCGGTGGGGCAGTGGGTGATGCACTGACCGCAGAGGGCGCAGTCGGCGTCGTGAATGTCACGGTAGCCGGAGACGAACACGTCCTGATTCGGTCCGGTGTTGGACACGTCCCAGATGCCGAGCGTCTGGACCTTGTCGCAGAAATTGACGCACCGCATGCAGCGGATGCACTTGCTCGCGTCGCGCACGAGGGGGAAGGTGCGGTCCCAGCGGGCGGCGCGCGGCTCGTAGTGGTAGATCTCCTTCTCGCCGCAGTTGAGCGAGTTTGCGATCTTCTGGAGCTCGCAGCTGCCGCTGCGGATGCAGACGGGGCAGTTCGTGCGGTGCTGGCTGAGCAGCAGCTCGATGTTGGCGCGGCGCGCCTGACGCACGCGGAGGGTGTTGGTGTAGATCTCCAGCCCCTCGGCGACGTGGTTGTTGCACGCCGGGACGAGACGCTCAAGTCCCTTGATCTCCACGATGCAGATGCGGCAGGCGGAGATCTCGTTCACGCCCTTGAGGTAGCAGAGCGTGGGCACCGGCATGCCGGCGATGCGCGTTGCCTCCAGAATGGTCGTGCCCTCCGGCACGGAGACGGGAATGTCGTTGATCTTCACGTTTACCATGATTTCCGCCTCCCTCCCTTGAACGAGCCCATGCCGAAGTGGTCGCAGCGCAGGCAGCGGTGGCATTCCTGCGCAACTTCGGGATCGGCGAGCGGGAGCTCGATGGGCTCAAAATTGGTCTTGCGCTCCTCCGGCGCGGTCAGGCGCATGTTGGCGCGGCCGCAGAAGACGAGGTTGCGCAGCACGGGGTCCGGCACGTCCGGATCCTCGCGGATCTCGTGGTGGAAGCCGAGGAAAATGTCGATGTTGTTCGCCGCGACCTTGCCCGCGGCAATGGCGCGGATGGCGCTCGCGGGACCGGTCACGCAGTCGCCGCCGGCGAAGACTTCCGGCGCGTTGGACACCGCGCTCCAGTGGTCCGTCTGGATGACGCCGCGCTGGATGGGGATGCCCTCGTCCTCCATGAAGAAGGTCTCGATGCCCTGTCCGACGGCGACGACGATCACGTCGCACTCGATGCGCTCGTCCGGCGCGCCGATGCTGACGGCGGCGGCACGCTCATAGCTGACCTTGCCGACCATGTTGCGGTTGACCCAGAGCGCCGCGACGGAGCCGTCCGGCTTTTTCTCGATGCGCACGGGCGTGTAGAGATCGAGCATTTCCGCGCCCTCGGAGAGCGCGCCCTGCACCTCCTCCTCCTGCGCCGTCATCTCGCTGACGCCGCGGCGGTAGACGATCTTGACGCTCTCTGCGCCGCAGCGGATGGCGCTGCGGGTGCAGTCCATGGCGACGTTGCCGCCGCCGATGACGCAGACGCGCTTGCCGGTGAAGTCGGGGATGTCGCCGTCGCCGATGCTGCCGAGCATCTCCACGGCGGAGACGACGCCCTTCGCGTCCTCACCCTCGATGCCGACCTTCTTGTCGCTGTGGGCGCCGATGGAGATGTAGACCGCGTCATAGTCGCGGCGCAGGCGCTCGATCGTGATGTCCCCGCGGTTGCCGACGGTGCAGCCGAGGCGCACCTCCACGCCGGTGGCGAGGATGGCGTCAATGTCCTGCTGGAGCCGCTCGCGCGGCAGACGGTAGCTTGGAATGCCGTAAAGCAGCATGCCGCCGAGCTTTTTGCGCTTTTCAAACACGGTACACTGGTGGCCCATGAGCTGAAGATAGTAAGCCGCGGAGAGCCCGCTGGGACCGCCGCCGATGATGGCGACGCGCTTGCCCGTGCTCGCCGCGCACCTCGGGGGCGGCACGACGCCGGCGCGGTCGACCGCCGTGCGCTTGACGGCGCGGATGTTGACCGGCGCGTCGAGGATGTTGCGGCGGCAGCGCATCTCGCAGGGGTGCTCGCAGACGAGGGCGCAGGCGGTGGGGAAGGGGTTGTCCTTGCGGATGAGGCGCACGGCGTCGGAATAGCGGCCGTCGCCCACGAGGGCGATGTAGCCGGGGATGTCCACACCTGCGGGGCAGTTGGCGACGCAGGGGATCGCGTGCTCCACGTGCTGGGTACACTGCCCCTTTTCGATATGGGACTCGTAGTCCTCGCGGAAGGCGGCGAGACCGTAGAGGATCATCTTTGCCGCCTCATAGCCGACGACGCAGTCTGCCGCGTGGAGGACGACCTGCGCGGTGCGGTCGATGGTGGCGAGCGTTTCCGCCGTGGCGCGGCCATGGAGCACGTCGTCCAGCAGATTCGCGATCTGCTGCAAACCGACGCGGCAGGGGGCGCATTTTCCGCAGGTCTGGGTCTGGCACATCTTCAAAAACGCGAGCGAGAGGTCCACGGGGCATATTCCCGGCGGGCTTGCGATGATGCGCCGCTCCATGACCTTGTAGACCTGTTCGGCGAGCGCCTGCGCGTCGCCGCGGGTCATGATCGTCATTCTGCTCAAGGTTTCAATTTCACTCCCTCATTTGTTGTTTGGTACTAACATTATAGCGCGGGACCGACGGATGTGTCAAATCCCGCGCTTTTTTTCGCAAAAAACGGGAAAATGTTTTTATTCTGCCGCCTTGCCGGACTGGGCGCGGCGCAGGGCGAGATAGACGACGGTCGCGAGGCAGCCGCCGATGAGCGCGGTGGCGAGCTGGGGCCAAGTGAACATCGCTGCGACGGCGGCGAGCTTTGCCTCCGGGACGACGAGCGGGGCGACGATCTTCGCGACGAGCAGCCAGAGCGCAAGGAATTTCACCGCGGCGGCGATGACCACCGCGCCGAAGGAGAGCGCCTTCGCCTTTTTCATAAAGCGCGGCAGCAGCAGCGCGAGGAGAACAACATACACCGCGTTGCCCACGGCGATGCAGGGGACGAGCTGGATGAATTTCGGTCCGATGCCGAGCAGAAAAGCCAGAAACGGCGAGACGACCGCGACGATGACGCCGCCGCCGACACCGACTGCGAGCGCAGTCACGGCGAGGATGAGATTCACGCAGGAGCCCGTGATGAGCTGCTGGTTAAGGCTTTTGGTGACGAACTGCACGCAGACGAGCAGCGCAAGGCAGATCGCCGTGCGGGTGATCCATTGGGTCTTGGACATAGTTTTTTTCCTCCGGGGTATCAGTTTTTACCTTTCCACTTTACCATACCGGAGCCGGGCTTGTAAAGAATTGATATTTTCTTGTCGGGGAACTCTCGTCCGAGACCCGCTGCGCTTATGCTCTCGGACGAAGGGAATTCACTCCGCTCAGCGCACGCCCCGTTGGGGCGCACGTTCGCTCCGCGCAGAGTATTTTTCGGCAGGTACACGCCCCGCCGAAAAATAATTGAACTTTATTCGCGCCTGCGGGCGCGAACTTAAGCGAGGCTTTTTAAAGCAGCGCGTCCCGCCCGGAACGGGCGGGACGCTTTTTTGTTTAAATCCTGCACAGCAGGTTTCCGTAGCTGGGGTAGGGCCATGCGGCTTTGCTTACGAGGTCTTCGAGGGCGTCGCTCGTTTCGCGGAGGGCTGCCATTTTGGGGAGGAGCGTGCTGCGGCAGGCGGCGGCGCGGCGGTTGATGTCCTCCGTGGCGCGAACGCGGTCGAGCGCGGCGTCGAGGCCCGCGCGGCGGCGGTAGAGCTCGTCACCGAGGCGGGAGACGCGGGCGAGCAGGTCGCTCTCCGCGTGATGGGGGAAGGAGCGCGCGGTGCTGACGCGCTCCTTCGCGTCGATGGTCTCCGCCACGTCGCGCGCGAAGCGCATGACGGCGGGCTGGATGTCGCGCCGGACCATCTCGCTCATGACGGCGGCGTCGATGCAAAGCTGCTTGCAGTAGTTTTCGAGCAGGATCTCCTTCACGGCGGCGAGCTCCGTGCGGCTGAGGACGTGGTGGCGCTCGAAAAGCGCGACGTTTTTCTCGTCCATCAGGTGCGGGATCGCCTCGGCGGAGGTGGGGTAGTTGCTGAGCCCGCGGCGCGCTGCCTCGGCGACCCACTCCGCGCCGTAGCCGTTGCCGGAGAAGATGATGCGGCTGTGGGCGCGCATCGTTTCGCGGATGAGCCCGGCGAGCGTGCCGTCAAAGTCCGCGCCGGACTCCAGCGCGTCGGCAAAGCGGCGGAACGACTCCGCCACGGTGGTGTTCAGCACGGTGTTGCAGTCCGCGGCGGACATGCTCGAACCGAGGGAGCGGAACTCGAATTTGTTGCCGGTGAAGGCGAAGGGGCTCGTGCGGTTGCGGTCCGTCGTGTCCTTCGGGATGCGCTGCACGGCGTTCGCGCCGAGACCAAGCATCTCCTGCGGCGGCGCGTCGTAGCGCGCGCTGTCGGCGAAGGAGGCGAGAATGCGCTCCAAGTCTTCGCCGAGGCACATGGAGATGATGGCGGGCGGCGCCTCAAAGCCGCCGAGACGGTTGTCGTTGCTCGCGCTCGCGACGGAGAAGCGCAGCAGGTCCTGATATTCGTCCACGGCGCAGATGACGGCGCAGATCACGAGCAGGAAGCGCGCATTCTCGCGCGGGGTCTTGCCGGGGGAGAAGAGGTTGATCCCCGTGTCGGTGGAGAGCCCCCAGTTGTTGTGCTTGCCGGAGCCGTTGATCCCGGCGAAGGGCTTTTCATGGAGCAGGCAGGTCAGCCCGTGGCGGCGCGCGACCTTTTTCATGACCTCCATCGTGAGCTGGTTGTGGTCCACGGCGACGCTGCACGGCTCAAACACGGGCGCGAGCTCGTGCTGGGCGGGCGCGACCTCGTTGTGCTCCGTCTTGGCGGGAATGCCGAGCCGCCAGAGCTCCTCGTCCAGATCGCGCATAAACTCCGCGACGCGCAGCTTGATCGCGCCGTAATAGTGGTCGTCGAGCTCCTGTCCCTTCGGCGGCTTTGCGCCGAGAAGGGTGTGGCCCGTGTAGATGAGGTCCTTGCGCTTTTCGTAGCGGTCGCGGTCGACAAGGAAGTATTCCTGCTCCAGCCCGACCGTGGAGAACACGCGGGAGCAGTCCACGCCGAAAAGCCGCATCAGGCGCATCGCCTGCGCGTTCAGCGCGTCCATGGAGCGCAGGAGCGGGGTCTTTTTGTCCAGCGCGTGGCCGCCGTAGGAGCAGAACGCCGTCGGGATGCAGAGCACGCCGTCCTTGATGAAGGCGCTGCTCGTCGGGTCCCACGCCGTGTAGCCGCGCGCTTCAAAGGTGGAGCGCAGCCCGCCGGAGGGGAAGCTGCTGCCGTCGGCTTCGCCGCGGATGAGCTCGCGGCCGGAAAACTCCATCAGAACGCCGCCGTCCCCGTCCGGGGCGAGAAAGCTCTCGTGCTTCTCGGCGGTGTAGCCCGTGTGGGGCTGGAACCAGTGGGCGTAATGCGTCGCGCCCTTTTCGACCGCCCAGTCGCGCATCGCACTCGCCACGGCGTCCGCCGTCGCAGCGTCCAGCGGCGCACCGGTGTCCACCGCGCGGCGCAGGGCGGCGAGGGTCTCCGCGCCGAGCCGCTCGCGCATCACGCGCTCGCTGAACACCATGGAGCCGAATTCTTCCGTGAGATGAAACATACTTCTAATTCCTTTCAGAGCGGAGATTTTTTGATGAGCGCGAAGCGGCGGGGATATTTTTTCGGCGTCGGCGACGCCTTGCGGATGACGACGATGTTGTGGTGCAGCGCCTCGCCGGGGACGGCATAGTCGAAGATGCGCTCAACGCGCCCGCCGAGGGCGGCGACGGCGCGCTGCGCCTCCGCGAGCTCCTCCGCCGCGCCGGGACCCTTCAGCGCGTAAAAAACGCCGCCGGGCTTCACATAGGGCAGGCAGAGCTCGCAGAGCACCACCAGCCGCGCCACGGCGCGCGAGACCGCCGCGTCATATTGCTCGCGCCGCTCGCCGGGCTCCTCCGCTCTGCCGTGGACGCATTCCACGCCGGAAAGCGAAAGCGCGGCACAGACCTCGCGCAGAAAATCGACGCGCTTGCCGAGCGAATCGAGCAGCGTGAGCTCCATCTCCGGCTCCAGAATCTTGAGTGGCAGACCGGGGAAGCCCGCGCCAGTGCCGACGTCGATGACGCGCCGTCCGGCGAGGGAGCCCAAAAGCAGCGGCGAGGCGCAGTCCAGAAAATGCAGCCGCGCGCTCTCGTCCTCGCCGCGGATGGCGGTGAGGTTCATCACGGCGTTTTTCGCCTCCAGCGCGTCATAATACCCCCGGAACCGCCCGATCGCGGTCTCGTCCGCGGCAACGCCCATCTCCGCAAAGCCGCTTCTTAAAACTTCCTCCAGCATGTCTCCCAAGCTCCAAATCCAAAAAAATACAGAGTACGCCATAAGGCATACCCTGTATTTTATCATGCGGTGCTGCCAAAAAGCAACAGTTTTAAAGCCTCGCTTAAGTTCGCGCCCGCAGGCGCGAATAAAGTCAAATCATTTTTCGGCGCGACACGTGCGTGCCGAAAAATACTCTGCGCGGAGCGAACGTGCAAGCGCCCTGCCGAATGGCAGGGCGCTTGTGCGCTGAGCGGAGTGAATCCTTTTCAAATCGAATGGCTCCGCCATTCGATTTGATGCCGTCAGGCGTAAAAATCGTGGTCCGCGATGGAATACGTCAGCGTCTTGTAGGTGTTGAACCACGCGGCGCTGCCGATTTTGGGGTTTAAGAACCATTTGCTGTCGCCGACGGTGTTGTAGCCCTCCAGACAGAGCTTCGCGGCGACGACGGAGAGCTCGTTCGGGGTCATATGGATCGCGCCGGTGCGCGCGACGTCGAACTGACCGTACTGGAAGATGACGCCGTAGATGCTGTCGGCAAAGCTGCCGGTCTCGTCCGCGGCGCGGTTTAAGACCACGTTGCCGACGCCGATCATGCCTTCGAGCGGCTGGTTGCCGGATTCGGAGAAGATGACGTGGGAGAGCCAGTAGAGGTCGCTCTCGTCATAAAACTCCTCGCCGGGCAGAAACACGGCGTCCTCCTGCGGCGTGAGATACACCGCGAGCTCCTCGCTGTCCCACTCCACGCCGAGGCAGAAGACCCGCGCAAGCTCGCGCAGGGGGACTAAGATCGTGCCGTTTACGTTGTAGACCCCGTCGGGGAAATAGAGATAGCGCCCGTTGACCTCCATAAAGCTCTCGTCGAGCGTCATCGAGAGGCTGAGCGTGGGCGAGGTGAGCGAGACGCAGCCGCGCTCCGTGTCGTATTCCGCCTCGCATGTCTCGTCCTCGCCGAGCATCAGCTCCACGAAGCTCAGCAGCGGGATGTAGGACACGTCGTCCACAAGAATGCCGCTTCCGATATATTCGTTCTCTCTATACAATGGGACCACTGTGCAGGGGATGATCGTCGCCTCGGCTTTTTCCACGGCTTCGTCCATGGACTCCTCCGCAGAGGCAAACAGACCGAGCGAGCCGGCACAGATCGCAGCGGCGCAAATCAGGGCAAACAGGTTCTTCAGTTTTTTGCTCATACATTGCTCCTTTCCTCCCGCTTCCGGCGGCGCAGAGCCGCGGCGGGCGGGGATGATAAAACGCAGGATATCATCCTGCGCAAGCTAATTATATCGGGCAATTCGCTGCAAAATCAAGGCGTATTTTGAACAAAACGCCGATTTCGTTTTTTGACGGTTTCCATAAAACTTCCATATCTTGCGGAAAATCCGCCGCGGACAAGCCGGGGTGCTCGCCATATCTTGTATGGTGAGAATCACCAAAAATGAAAAAAAGCTTGTTCGACGACAAAAACCGGCAACAAATTGTTACAAATGGGTTGAGATAATATTATTTTATGTAAACTAAAAATAACACAAATTGTTACCATAACGCCATTTTCGCCGGGCGAAAAATTATTTTCCCGGAAAAGCCCGGCGGCGTATTGCAAAGCGCGGGGAAGGGTGGTAGAATATTCCGGAACGGGCGCGGACGCTGTCGGACTTGTCAGCGGCGTGCCTTTTTTACTACCGGAAAGAGAAAAGAGAGAACTGCATTATGAAAAAAGCCCTGCTTTGCTTCGCCGCCGCGCTGACGCTGCTCGCCGCGGCTGCCTGCTCCGGATCGGATACGCCGACCGTCGTGACACCGGAGCCCGTGACCGCGCTGGCGCGCGCCGTCACCGCGGAGGAGCTCCGGACCCTCGCGGCGGAGTACCCGGACCTTGAGGCGCTGGACCTCCGCGGGAGCGACTGCCCGGCGGAGATCGCCGCGTTCATTGCCGCGCATCCGGACATCGCCGTCACTTACGACGTCGACCTCGGCGGCATCCGCGCCGATGGAGACGCTGCGGCGCTGACGATAGACGAGGGGACGTATCGCTTCGATGTCCTCGCGGAAAACCTCGCCTACCTCCCCGCGCTGGAGCAGCTCACGCTGCCGCGCACGGCGCTTTCCGCGGCGCAGCTCCGGCAGCTGCGCGAGGCGTATCCGGCGGTCGCGCTGCGCTATACGGTCGAGCTGCTGGGCACGGAGATCGCCTCCGACGCCGCGGAGCTGGACCTCACGGCGCTGACGGGATCGGACGTTGACGCCGCTGCCGCGGCGCTCGAAAAGCTGCCGTCGGTGGAGCGCATCGCGCTCGGCGACCTGCCGCTTGCCGCGGCGAAGACCATCCGCGCCGCCGCGCCGGACGCCGCGCTGGACTATACGTTCGAGCTTTTCGGTCAGACCGTCTCCGCGGACGCGGAGCGCCTCGAATACTACGAGGCGCCCATCGGCAACGAGGGCATCGCCGAGGTGCGCGGCATGCTGGACGTGATGAACGGGCTTACTTATCTAAATTTGGAGAAGTGCGGCGTCGACAGCGAGGTGATGGCGCAGCTGCGCGACGATTATCCGGAGACGAAGATCGTCTGGCGCGTCTATTTCGGCGATTATTTCTCCTGCCTGACCGACGAGGAGATGATCCGCGCCATCTTCAAGCTGCATGACGACGACGTTTCCGAGCTGAAATACTGCACGGACGTGAAGTATATGGACATCGGTCACAACGACGAGCTGCACGATATCAGCTTCATCGCCTATATGCCGAAGCTGGAGATCTGCATCCTCTCCGGCTCGCCCACGACGGACCTCAGCCCCTTCGCAAACTGCCCGGAGCTGGAGTTCCTTGAGTGTGTCTACTGCTGCTATATCCCGAACGTGGACGCGCTGGAAAACTGCACGAAGCTGAAATACCTGAACCTCAGCTACAGTCAGGTGAAGGACCTCAGCCCGCTCTACGATCTGCCGCTGGAGCGCTTTATGTATTATGATTCCGGGCTCTCCGAAGCCGACCAGCAGGCGATGCGCGACGCGCAGCCCGACTGCTGGGTGACGTTCTCCGGACTGAACCCCTACGTTCTCGGCTGGCGCTACGACGATCAGGGCTACACCTGGTGCGACATGTATAAGCACGTCCGCGAGGTGTTCAATTATGATGTGAACTACTATAACCACGAGGAGCCGCGAGGCTGAGAAAGAGAAAGGGACCTCATTTTGAAAAAGAAACTCACCGCAAAGGAATCCGTTTACGTCGCGAGCATGCTCTTCGGCATGTTCTTCGGCGCGGGCAATCTCATCTTTCCCGTGGAGGTCGGTCAGCAGGCGGGCAGCCACGTCTGGCTCGCCGCCGTGGGCCTGCTCATCACGGGCGTCGGTCTGCCGCTGCTCGGCGTCGCCGCGCTCGGCATCAGCCGCTCCGGTGGGCTCTATGAGCTCTCCAGCCGCGCCGGGAAGCCCTATGGCATGTTCTTCACCTGCCTGCTCTATCTGACCATCGGACCGTTTTTCGCCATTCCCCGCTGCGCCACGACCTCGTTCACCGTCGGACTGGAGCAGATCCTGCCGGAGAGCGAGCTCTCGTGGCTCTGGCTGCTGCTGTTTTCCGCGGCGTTTTTCGCCGTCGTGCTGTTCTTCTCGCTCCGACCGGGGAAGATCCTGACGTGGATCGGCAAAATTCTGAACCCCGTGTTCCTCGCCTTCCTTGCCGTGCTCGTCGTCGTCGCGCTGCTGCGCCCCGGCGCCGCCGTCTCGGAGGTGGAGCCGCTCGGAGATTATGCCGGGAAGCCCTTTTTCACCGGCTTCCTCGCCGGGTATAACACGATGGATGCCCTCGCGTCCCTCGCCTTCGGCATCGTCGTCGTGCAGGTCATCCGCGGTCTCGGCGTGGAAGAGCCCGGCGCGGTCGCCGGGTCCACCGTGCGCGCCGGGGTGTTCAGCTGCCTGTTTATGGGGCTCATCTACGTCGCCGTGACGATCGTCGGCGTCCAGAGCCGCGGGCTTTTCGCCCCGGCGGAAAACGGCGGCGTCGCCCTCGCGCAGATCGCGCGGCACTATCTCGGCTCCGCCGGTGCGCTCGTCCTCGCCGCGACCGTCACGCTCGCCTGCCTCAAGACCGCCGTCGGGCTCGTGACGAGCTGCGCGGAGACCTTCGCCGGCATGTTCCCGCGCGGACCGAAATATGCGGTGTGGGCGGTCGTGTTCAGCGTCGTCTCCTTCCTGTTCGCGAATCTGGGGCTCAGCGCCATCATCGGCTGGTCCATCCCGGTGCTGATGTTCCTCTACCCGCTCGCCATCGCGCTCATCGCGCTGGCGCTGTTCGGAAAGCTCTTCCGCCACGACCGCGCGGTTTACGGCTGGACCATCGGCTTCACGCTTGCCGCCGCGCTCTATGACCTGCTGCGCACCCTGCCCGCCGCCGTCCGCGCCGCGCTCCACCTCGACGGCGCGCTCGAAGCCGTCGGCGGCGTCCTCCCCCTTGCCGGCCTCGGTCTCGGCTGGCTGGTCCCGGCGCTCCTCGGCGCCGCGATCGGTCTCTGCGTCCACTTCGCAAAACGGAAAAAGGCGTAAAAAAAACACCGGGCGCTCCCAAAGCTGGGAGCGCCCGATTTTTTTACTCCTCGTCAAACATCAAAAACCGATATGCCGGAACGTCCAGCTCGTCGGCGATGGCGAAAAGTGTGTCCAGCGAGACCGCCTTGCAGATGTTCGGGGCTTCCACATGCCCGATGAACGCCGGCGTGCAGTCCACGCGCTCGGCGAGCTCCTCCTGCGTCAGCCCGCGCAGCTTGCGGTAATATGCGATCTTCAGACCGAGCTGAAGATATTTCGCGCTGTAAACGTCCTTCATGTGCCCTGCCTCTCCTCCCTGCAAACCTTTCCTCTATGTTACCCAATCGAAAAGAAGTTTGACAGGAACGGAGAAATAGTTTATTATAACTGACAGATATGAAAAAATGCCTGAAGGAACAAGGAGGACAAAAGATGAAATGCCCGGAATGCGGCTCGGAAAACGTGCAGTACGCAACAAAGACGAGCGGCGGGGGATTCTCCGCCGGGAACTCCTGCCTCGGCTATCTTCTGCTCGGTCCGCTGGGACTGCTCTGCGGCGCCTGCGGCAGCGGGACGAGCACGCAGGAATTCTGGGTCTGCCGCGACTGCGGAAACCGGTTTTCGATCCGGGAAGGCAAAAAGCAGGTGCAGAAGGAAAAAAACACCGCGGAGCGCTATGAGCACTCCCGCGCGGAGCTCGCCGCCCTGCCGGAAGCGGACCGCGACCCGGAAAAGGTCGAGGCGGCGTATCGCGCGGCGCTGCGCAGGCAGGGCGAGGCGGAGGCGGGGTATCAGAAGCTGCTGGACGGGCTGAAGGAAAAGGGCGACGCGATGCAGCGGCGTTATATCCGCCGCATCAACGGAAAGGTCTGGGGAAACCTGACCGCGATCCTCGCCGTGATCGGACTTATCCTGCTCTTTCTGGCAACGCCGCTCGGAATCGCGATCCTTGCGGTGTCGCTCCCGCTCTATATCATCTACGAGATCCGCCAGAGCAGCGCGAAAAAAGCCCTGCTCGCCGGGAGCGAGGAGCTGCGCGAAGCCAGGGCTGCGGCGGACGGCGCGAAGCAGGAGGCGGCGTATTATAAGGCGATCCTCGAAAAGCACGCGTTCGTGAAGGCGTATGAGGAGAAGCAGGGCAAATCCTGACGCGCTCTATGCGCGCCTTTTCGCCCTCGGCGGGCGGCTCGGCTGCCACCAGCGGGCGGACCGCAGCTTTTTCCTGCGCGGGCGGCAGTTTCCCGTCTGCGCCCGCTGCACGGGCGTGCTGCTCGGCTACCTGCCCGCGGTCCCGTCGTTTTTCCTGCTCGGCGCGAGCTGGCGCGCAGCGGCGGCGGGCATGGCGGTCATGCTCGCCGACTGGCTGCTCCAGCGCCTCGGCGTTGCCGAGTCCACCAATCCCCGCCGCCTCCTGACCGGCGTCCTCGGCGGCTACGGGATCATGACCGCCCAGATACTCCTCGTCCAAGCGCTCCTGCATTGGCTCACAGCGTGAAAAAAACAGCCCCCGGCGGGGGCTGCTCAGCTTGTCAAAAAACTCCTGCGAGTCGCGATTTTAAAGGCTCCCCTGTGCAAGGGGAGCTGGCGCGAAGCGCCTGAGGGGTTGTTACCGAGCTTACGCAAACGCCAAGCTCGGATGTTTCGGCAGCTTACAACCCTCCAGTCAGCCTCCCTTGCACAGGGAGGCCTTTAAATTGGTGCGGCTTCGTCGCCTTGATAGGACTTTTTGGCACACAGATTCTCCCCGCCCGGACCGACCGGGCGGGGAGAATCTGTTTCAATCGTTAAAGAACTTGTCGTGGATGGCGCTGACGGCGGCGTCGGCTTCGGCTTCGGGGATGACGACGGAGAGCTTGATCTCGCTGGAGGAGATCATTTTGATGTTGATGTGGCGGTCGCTGAGGGCTTCAAAAATTTTGACCGCCATGCCGGAGGCGTTCATGAGCCCCGCGCCGACGACGCTGACCTTCGCGACGTCGCTGTCGACGCTCACATGGTCGAAGCCGATGGCGTCCACATAGTCGTCGAGTGCGGTCTTCGCCGCCTCCACGTCGCCGGAGGCGACGGTGAAGCTGATGTCGTTCGTATGTCCCTTGCCCGCCGATTGCAGGATGTTGTCCACGTTGATCTTGGCTTTGCCCATAACGGAAAACACCCGGAAGGCGACGCCCGGCTCATCCGGGACGCCCACGACGGTGATGCGCGCGATATTGGCGTCCTTCGCGACGCCGCTGATGATCATTCGTTCCACGTTTTTTACGACCTCCTTGACTTTTGTACCGGGCTTGCGCTCATAGCTGGAGAGCACCTCCAGCTCCACGCCGTAGCGCTTCGCCATCGCGACACAGCGGTTATGGAGCACCTGACTGCCGAGCGAGGCGAGTTCGAGCATCTCGTCATAGCTGATGGCGCTGAGCTTTTTTGCATTGGGGACCTTGCGCGGATCGGCGGTGTAAACGCCGTCCACGTCGGTGAAGATCTGGCAGCGGTCCGCGCCGAGCACCGCTGCGATGGCGACGGCGGAGGTGTCGCTCCCGCCGCGGCCGAGGGTGGTCACGTCGTCGAGCTTGTTGACGCCCTGAAAGCCCGCAACGAGCACGATGCGCCGCTTGTCCAGCTCCTGCCGGATGCGCTCGGTCGAGAGCGTGCGGATGCGCGCCGCGCCGTAGCCGGCGTCGGTCTGCATCCCCGCCTGCCAGCCCGTCAGACTGACGGCGGGCAGGTGCATTTTTTCGAGCTGCATCGCCATCAGCGCCACGGAGATCTGTTCCCCGACGCTCAGCAGCGCGTCCATTTCGCGCTTCGAGGGGTTCGGGTTGATCTCGTGCGCCTTTTCAATGAGGTCGTCCGTCGTGTCGCCCTGCGCGGAGAGCACGACGACGAGGTCGTTGCCCGCGTTGTAGCTGTCCGCGATGATGCCCGCGACACGCTCTATTTTTGCGGCGTCCGCCACGGAGCTTCCGCCGTATTTCTGCACGATGAGCATAATTGCCTTTGTCTCCTTCTTGGAAAGATGGCGGGACCGGGGATGGTCCCATTCTCATGTTACGCGCCGGACGGCGCCGCGGTCAATCGAGCACGCGGAACGCGCGCTCGACCGTGAGGTCCGCGCACCTTGCGTCCAGCTCCGCGCGCGTCAGCGCCGGGGTGATGGCGGCGCACCAGCCGTTATCGCTCGCGCACTGCTCCGTCCAGCCGTTTGCGCAGCCGCCGGTGTAGCGGATATACCAGCGCGAGGGAACGGTGTCCGGATCGGCAAAGCGCTCCGGCTGCTCCGGACCCCAGAGGATCTCCCCGCGGCTCCCGTCGCGGCGGAGGCAGTCGATGAGGTCAGCGGCGACGGCGCTCGCCGTCGGCATGCGTCCCGCGCCCGCGCCGTAAAAGAAGAGCTCGCCCGCGGCGCTGCCGCGCACGGTCACGGCGTTCATCACGCCGCCGACGCCGGCGAGCAGGCTGCCGTTTTTCACGAGCTGGGGCGCGACGAAGGCGGTGAAGCGCCCGTCCGGAAGGCGCTCGGCGCGCGCTAAGAGCTTGACGCAGCAGCCGAGCTGGGCGGCAAAGGCGGCGTCCTCCGCCGCGACGGAGCGGATGCCCTCCGCGGGAACGCGCGCCGGCGGCAGCTCGCTGCCGAAGCAGAGGTCCGCGAGGATGCAGATCTTGCGCTGGGCGTCGATGCCGTCAACGTCCGCGGTCGGGTCGGCTTCGGCATAGCCGAGGCGCTGGGCGTCCGCAAGGGCGTCATCGAAGCTTTGGGAGCATTGGAGCATCTGGGTCAGAATATAATTGGTCGTGCCGTTTAAGATGCCGCATACGGCGTCGATGCGGTTTGCGGCGAGGCAGCTTGTCAGCGGGCGGATGATCGGGATGCCGCCGCCGACGCTCGCTTCAAAAAGCAGCAGCACGCCGCGGTCCCGTGCTGTTTCCAGCAGCTCGCGGCCGTGCTCGGCGATGAGCTGTTTGTTCGCGGTGGCGACGCTCTTGCCCGCGAGAAGGCAGCGCTTTACGTAGTCGAACGCTGCGCCGCAGCCGCCGATGCACTCGGCGACGGCTTCGATCTCCGGGTCCTGCTCGATGACGGAAAAGTCCGTCACGACCTTGTCCGCCCACGGCTTGCCGGGGCAGGGGCGGCGCATCAGAATGTATTTAAGCTCGACGGCTTCGCCGACGCTTTTTTCAAGATACGCGGCGTTTTCGCGGCAGATCGCCTCCACGCCGCCGCCGACGGTGCCGCAGCCGAGCAATGCGATGTGCTTCATCTCCGCACCCCCTCAGCCCGCGAGGATCTCGGTGCGGATAACGGCATCGAGCGCTTCGAGCCGCGTGCACAGCTCGTCGAGCGGGAGCTCCATATCCTCCGCAATGAATGAGATCGTCACCATGCCGACGCCGTTTGTCGGGATGGACTGGTTGATCGTCAGAATATTTGCGCCGCTGCTGGCAAAAATAGAGAGCACGGAGCTGAGCGCGCCGGTGCGGTCGCGCGTCATGATGCTGAGCGTCACGACCTGATCGCGCTTCATGTTGCGGAAGGGCGTGATCGCGTCCTTATATTTATAGAAGGCGCTGCGGCTGATCCCCGCGCGGTTCACCGCCTCCGCCACCGTCCGGCACGCGCCGGTCTGGAGATACTCCTTGGCGTCGCAGACCTTGATGAACACCTCCGGGAGCATTGACGCCTCCACGATATAAAGCTTTGCTTTCTGCATGTTGAATGTCCCTCCACCAAACGCATTTGTTTTTGCTGTAGCGTCATCTTACCACGCTCCGCGCCGGAGTGCAAGCATTATTTCCGCTCAGTGCGCACTATTTTTACAAAATATCCGCCTGCCGCGGAACGGGAGGCTCGCTATGCGCGATTTCGCCGAAAAATTCAGGGTCTGGGCGCTGCCGGCGGCGCTCGCGGCAGCGGCAGCGTATGTGTCGCTGCGCTGGCTCCTGCCGTGGCTGCTCCCGTTTCTGCTCGCGCTCGCGGCGGCGGCGCTGCTGGAGCCGGCGGTGGGCGCGCTCGTGCGGCGCGGCGTGAAGCGTCCGCTCGCGTCCGGGATCTGCGTGCTGGGTTTTCTGGCGGCGGCGGGCGGGCTGCTCTGGCTGCTGGTGAGCCGGCTCTTTGCCGAGCTCAGCGACCTCGTGCGGCGGCTCCCGGAGCTGCTCGCGGGGCTGTCGGAGGCGGTGCAGGGCTTGGAAACGCGGCTCGCGGCGCTGCCGGAGCGCGTCCCGGAGGGGCTTTCCGGGCTGCTGCGCGGCGGGCTCGACAGTCTGCGCACCGGGCTGGAGAGTCTGCCGGGCGAGCTCGCAAAAAAGCTGCCTGGGCTCGTGAGCGCGGCGGCGGGCGCCGCGCCGGAGGCGCTGCTTTTCACCGTGACGCTGCTCATCGGGCTTTATTTCACCTCCGCGTCCTATCCGGCGCTGCTCCACGGCGCGGCGTCGCTGCTGCCGGAGCAGCTTCTGGCGCGTGCGCGGCGCGCGCGGCTCGATCTGCGCGCCACGCTGGGGAAGTGGCTGCGCGCCCAGCTGCTGCTCCTGCTGCTCACCTTCGGGGAGCTGACGGCGGCGTTTTCGCTGCTGCGCGTGCGCTATGCGCTGCTGCTCGCGGCGGTGACGGCGGTGGTGGACGCGCTGCCCGTGTTCGGCACGGGCACGGTCGTGCTGCCGTGGGCGGCGGTGGAGCTGCTGACGGGGAATTACCCCCTCGCGGCGGGGCTCGGCGTGACTTACGCGGTTGTCACCGTGCTGCGCAGCTGCATCCAGCCGAAGCTGCTCGGCGACCAGCTGGGGCTGCACCCGCTCGCCTCGCTCGCGAGCATCTATGTCGGCTGGCGCGCCGCGGGCGTCTGGGGCATGCTGCTGCTCCCGATCGCCGCCATCACCGCAAAGCAGCTCTGGCCCGGACTTGTCCGCGTCAGGCGCTATTTTTGATCTGCAAAGGAGAAATGGAGCTATGCTCGGAGTTTTGTTCAGCATCCTCGCCGGGGCAGCGATGAGCTTTCAGGGCGTTATGAACACCCGCCTCGGCGAGCGCATCGGCACGATGGAGGCGAACGCCTTTGTCCAGTGCGGCGCGGCGGTCCTCTCGCTCGCAGCGCTCGCGGTCTGGCACCCCGGCGATTTTTCCGCCCTCGGCGAGACGCCGAAGCTCTACTGGCTCGGCGGAGCGCTCGGTCTTGTCATCACGATCACGGTCATGCTCGGCATCCGCGACCTCTCGCCGACCGTCAGCATCTCCGTCATCCTCATCGCCCAGCTGCTTACCGCCGCCGTCATCGACGCCCTCGGCTGGCTCGGCAGCGAAAAGCTCGCACTCACATGGCCGAAATTCGTCGGGCTCGGCCTCATGCTCGGCGGCGTCGTGGTGTTCAAGCTGACGTAGGGGAAGTCTTTACACATTTGGCGGTCGCCGGAGCTTTTTCAGCTCCGGCGAAAATTTTGCTTGCATCGGTTGCTGCAACTTTGCGCCGCGCGGGGGACGTGGGTTGAAAGGAGTTGAAAACCGATGGTTTATGAATTCAAAAATCCGGCGGAGATGGGGGTCTATGTCAACACGGGGCGGAAAACGCTCGCGGCGGTGAAGGCGGAGCTCGGCGCGGACGCGGTCTGCAATTTTCAGCTTTTCAACAGCAACTGGACCGCGTGCTGCTTCACGAAGGCGGGCGGAAAGATCCTTGCCGACGACGGGTACATCTACGAGGGCTTCGGCTGGAACGCCGGCGGCGCGCTTTGCTGGGACACGAGCGACCACGCGGCGAGGTATGAAAGCTTCGCGGGCTGCCTCACGGTGGTGAAGGACGGGGCTTATCCCGGCTATTCCGTTCCGGCGGCGCTCGCCGGGGCGCGCGGGCGCACGGCGATCGGACTCAAGGCGGACGGCACGGTCGTGATGTTCTGCGTGCCGGACGCGCAGGGGCTCACGATCCCGGCGCTGGCGGCGAAGCTCGTCGCGCTCGGCTGCAAGTATGCGGTCAATTTTGACGGCGGCGGCTCGGCGCAGTGCGCGACTCCGGCGGGCGAGGTGAAAAGCGCCCGCATCGTCCACACGCTGTTCTGGGTGCGCCTTGCCGCGGCGTCCGACGCGCCGCCCGCGCTGAGGCGCGGCGACAGGGGCCGCGCGGTGAAGAGCCTGCAAACGCTGCTTGCGAGCTGGGGCCAGTCCTGCGGCTGGTACGGCGCGGACGGCGATTTCGGTCCCGATACCGCGAACGCGGTGCTGCGCTTTCAGCGCGTGAAGGGGCTCACGCCGACGGGCGAGGCGGACGCGAAGACATGGAAGACCCTGATCGGAGGGCTCAGCGTATGAGGATCGGAAACGCCGCCGCCGATGAGCGGGGCACCGCCGTGGGCGCGGTGCCGGGGGACCAGACCGGGCGCGAGATCTGCGTGCGCGAATGGTATGCTTCGCCGTGGGACACCGTTCTCCGCTGCCGCGACGCGGCGATGCGCGAAAAGGCGGCGCAGTACATGGAAGCCATCTGCGCGGACGCGCATTTCGGCTATTCGCAGGTGAACCGCTGGGAGGGCTATGAGAGCATCCGGCGCAACGGCGGTGCCGTCGCGGGCGCGGCGGGGGATTTTGACTGTTCGAGCCTCTGCCTCGCCTGCTACGCGCTCGCCGGGATGCCCTTCCCGGTCGTCTGTGGCTACACGGGCAATATGGCGGCTCTCATGCGGAAGACCGGGCTTTTCGACGTGCTCACGGAGCCGAAGTTTCTGACAAAGCCGGATGCGCTGCTGCGCGGGGACATCCTGCTGAATACGAAAAGCCACGCGGCGATGGCGCTCGAAGACGGCGCGGGGAGCTATCCGCTCCCGGTGCTCCGGCGCGGCAGCCGCGGCGAGCTCGTGACGGCGGCGCAGCTGCTCCTGCTCCGCCGGGGGCAGAAGCTCCCGGAATACGGCGCGGACGGCGACTTCGGTGCGGAGACGGAAGCGGCGGTGCGTGCGCTGCAAACGGCGAAGGGGCTCGCCGCGGACGGCGTTGTCGCGTGGGAGACCTGGGAGGCGCTGCTGGGATGAAGCAGAGGGAAAAGGTACGCTTTCTGAAGAAGATCACGGTGCTCTGTCTCGTGATGAACGCGCTCATCACGCTTGCCGCCCTCGCCGTCGGCGTGCTGAGCCGCGCGCTGGACGCCGGGGTGGTCGGCGTGCTCGCCGGGATGTGGAGCATCGAGCTCGCGCTTGGCTATCTCATCAAGAAAGGGGAGAAGGACGAATGAAGCTGGAGCTGCATAACCGCGTCTACGACGTGATGAAGTGGCTGGCGCTCATCGCGCTGCCGGCGCTCGGTGTGCTCTACGGCGCGCTCGCCGCCGTCTGGGGCTGGCCCCTCGCCGCCGAAGTCAGCGAGACGGTCAACGCCGTCACAGCCTGCCTCGGCGTGCTCATCGGCGTGAGCACCGCGAGCTACAACGCGAGAACAAAATAAAACGAAGTCTCCCGGAGCGGCGCTGCCGGTCCGGGAGACTGAGGGTGGCAAAAAATTATAATCAACGCGGCAAAGCCGCACAATTTAAAGGCCTCCCTGTGCAAGGGAGGCTGTCGGCCGAAGGCTGACTGGAGGGTTGTAAGCTGCCGAAACAGCCAAGCTCGGCGGTTTCGGCAGCTTGGTAACAACCCCTCAGACGCGCTTCGCGCGCCAGCTCCCCTTGCACAGGGGAGCCTTTAAAACCGCAGCTCGCGGAGTTCTTTGACGCGATCAAGTCTCCCGGAGCGGCGCTGCCGTTCCGGGAGACTTTTTTCATCTTCTTCTGAGATTGGCGGAGATCTCGCTCAGCGCGGCGGCGGCTTCTAAGTCGCAGTTGCAGTCGCGGGCGAGGTCGCAGAGCGTCACGACGCCGACGAGCTTTCCCTCGTCGAGCACGGGCAGGCGGCGCACCTGATCGCGGCTCATGAGCCGCGCGGCGTAGTCGACCTCGTCGAAGGGGCTTGCGGTAATGATGCCGCGGCTCATGATATCCCGCACCGCCGTGGCGTCCGGGTCCGCTCCGGCGGCGACGCAGCGGACCACGATGTCGCGGTCCGTCACGAGCCCGCGCAGCCGCGCCTGCCCGTCGCAGACCGGCAGCGCGCCGATGTTGCACCGACGCAGCAGCCGCGCCGCCGCGCTCACCGGCTCGTCCTCCCGGATGCTGACGACCTTGTCGGTCATAATGTCGCAGACTTTCATAAAAAATGTCCTCCCTTTGTCAAGATGTACGCAGACATTCTTGCCAAAGGGAGGGGATCTTATTCCACAAGTTTTGCCAAGGCAGGACCCACCGCATCGCCAAACAGCCCGATCGCCGTCAGCGCCTCCCGGAGCGTGTTGCCGCTGCTGCCGACCTCCAGAATGAGCGAGCCGGTCGAGAGCTGCTGGTTATAGCGCTCCTTCACGAGCTCGATGGGCCGCGCGAGGGTCGGATAGGCGGCGTCGAGCGCGTTCTGCATAAAGAGCGCGAGCTTCAGATTTTCCTGCCAGTGCGGGTGGGGCAGACCGTTCGCGCCGGTGCCGACGAGCAGCATGACCTGCGCGCTCGTCTCGCCGTTCACGGCTGCCTGCGTCTTATACACCGTGTCGGCGTCGCCCAGCGCATCGCGGTGGAGATCGATGACGAGCTTGACGCCCGGATGCGCCGCGAGCGCCGCCTCGACCGCCGCGCCGGAGCGGTTATAAGAGCCGGTGTAGCTCGGATAGTCATAGATCTCGCGGTCGTGGATGACCGTGAGCCCGTGCGCTTCGAGCGTTTCCGCCAGCAGGTCGCCGACGCGGATGACGCTGTAGGCTTTGTCCTCCGTGCGGTAAGGGTCGCTCGCCTCGTAGTCGTCGCCATCCGCGGGGGTGTAAGCCTCGCTCGAATGGGTGTGGAAAATGAGCACCTGCGCTTCCCCGGCGGGCAGCGTCAGATCGAGCCCCTCCGCCGCGAGCGCGTCGAGGTCGAGCTCGATGCCTGCGCTGTTGTGTACGCGGCTGGCGCTGCTGAGGTTTGCCGGCAGGACCTCCGCCTCCGGGACGAAATATTCCTCCTCATCCGCCTCCTCCGCCGGCGCGGGCGTCACGGTGACGAGCCGCAGGGTCGGCGTCGGCTCCGGGGTCGGCTCCGGCGTGCTTACCGGCTCCGCCGGCGCCTCCGCGGGGCGTATCCCCGCCACGAGCGTCTCGTCCACGCCGAGCTCCCGCACCCACGACGCGAGTGCGTCCCCCGCCCCCGCCAGCACCGCGAGCCGCAGCATCAGCACCGCCAGCACCCCGGTAATGATCGCTTTTTTCATGTCCTGTCTCACCCGCCTCCCGGTAGAAGTATCACCCAAACTCTATGCGAAAGAGCGCGGATTTAGGACATGAAAAGGAAAAAAGTTTCAGCCGCCGGTGAAAACCGGCGGCTGAAACGGAGGTTGTCAAAAAGACCATCGACGCGGCGAAGCCGCACAATTTAAAGACCTCCCTGTGTAAGGGAGGCTGTCAGCCGAAGGCTGACTGGAGGGTTGTAAGCTG
>CAVCTM010000008.1:0-39606 GCA_963605115.1 Pseudobutyrivibrio sp.
AGCAGTTTTGGCGTTCCCGGCGGTGTTCAGGCAAGGAATCAGCCGCAGGGAATACTTTGTGTATTTCCAAGGCTGATGACGCAGCATGAGCGCCGCCGGGATCGCCAAAACCGCGTGTGCTCTTGTTAACCGATGGTATCATGCCCGGTCCTGGGAATGATGAACAAACCTCGGAGGAAGTTTGAACAAATTTTAAAAAGGCATTATAAGATTCCGAAAAGCCGCTTTCCGTTTTCCGCGGCGGCGGCGATGAGCTCCTCCGTCGCGCAGCCCTTGACGCGCGCGGCGGTCTCTGCCACGAAGGGGAGCAGACGGCTGTCGTTGCGCTCGCCGCGGTGGGGTACCGGCGGCATATAGGGCGCGTCCGTCTCCAGCAGGATGCGGTCTATCGGCGTCACGGCGAGCACCTCCAGCGCGCGGCGCGCGTTTTTATAGGTGATCGGTCCGTCGAAGCCAAGATACCAGCCGCGCGAAAGCAGCCGCTCCGCCATCTCCGCGGAGCCGGAAAAGCAGTGGAACACGCCGCGCAGACCGGGGAACTCCTCCACGATGGCGAGGCAGTCGGCGTGCGCGTCGCGGTCGTGGATGATGACGGGCTTTCCGAGCTCCAGCGCGAGGGCGAGCTGGGCGCGGAAAACGGTCTGCTGCTCCTCCCGCGGCGGGTTTTCCGCCCAGTAATAGTCGAGCCCGATCTCCCCGACGGCGCGGACCTTCGGGTGGGCGCAGAGGGCGCGGACGGCGGCGAGCTCCGCGTCTCCCGCCCCGGCGCAGTCCTCCGGGTGGATGCCGGCGGCGGCATAGACGAAATCATAGCGCTCCGCGAGCGCGAGCGCCGCACGGGAGCTGGCCACCGTGCAGCCGGGGTTCAGAACAAGACCGACGCCGGCGGCGGGCAGGGCGGCGAGAACGGCGTCCCGGTCAGAGTCGAAGCGGGCGTCGTCATAGTGGGCATGGGTGTCAAAAATCATTGTTTTCTCCTGAAAGTGGTGCGGATGCACCGGATTGTGACAGCTTTTTCCGCGCCCGGTGGGGCGCGGGAGCCCGCTTTACAAACCGCGGCGGACATGGTATAATGCGGGGTATCCCATTCGGAGGTAACAGCCACGGACATCCGGCATTTCTCCGCCGGGACCGGTCCGCGGGAGCGGGTGAGCGACCTTTATCTTATCATATTGCTCCTCGTTTTTCCACTGTTTCCCGGTTTTTCCGGCTACGAAAGCATCACGCTTTCCAAATATGTGTTTCTGCTCGCCGCGGCGGGGGCTTATCTCGCGGCGCTCATCGCGCTGGCGCTCCTGCGTCCGGAGCCGCTGCCGCGCTTCGGCGCGCCGCAGTGGGCGGCGGCAGCGTTTTTCGCCGCCGCGCTTTTAAGCTGGCTCTGCTCGCCGTGGCGGGCGGAGAGCTTTGCCGGCGCGGGGCGCTACGACGGGCTGCTGAGCATGGCGGTCTATGTGCTGAGCTTTCTCGGCGTATCGCTTTTCACCCGCCCGAAGGCGCTGCATTTCCACGCCCTCGGCGCGGCGGTGACGCTCTGCTGCGCCGTGGCGCTGCTCCAGCTTGCGGGGCTTGACCCGCTCGGACTTTTTCCGGGGGACCTCACGTATTATGATTCCGGTGTCCGCTATTCCGGGACCTATCTTGGAACGATCGGCAACACGAATATTTTAGACGCCGTGCTCTGCCTCGCCGCGCCGGTGTTCGCTGTCGCCGCGGTGCGGGAGCGGGCGCTGCGCTGGCTTGCGCTGCCGCTTGCGCTGAGCCTTGCGGTGCTCGCCCTCGCGGGGGGAGACGGGGCTTATCTCGCCCTCGGCTGCACGGTGCTCGCCGCGCTCGTCTTCCTTCCGCGCACGGCGCGCGGACGCCGGTTCGGGCTGCTCGCCGCGCTTATGCTCACCGCCGCGGCGGTCTGCGCCGTTTGGCTTTATCCGGGCGAGAGCGGCACGCTCTATGAGCTCCGCTGCGCGCTGGAGGGCGAGCTGGACGATTCCTTCGGCTCCTCGCGCGTGCTGATCTGGCGCGAATGCCTCGCGCTCGTCCCGGCGCGTCCGCTGCTCGGCGGCGGACCCGGCACGCTCGCTCTGCGGCTCGATATCCGCTTCTCCCGCGTGACGGAGAGCGGCGCGGTGCTGACGAGCTTTGTCGACAACGCCCACAATGTTTATCTCGGCTATCTCGCGAATCTCGGCGCGCTGGGGCTTGCGGGCTATCTCGCACTGCTGCTCACCGCCGCCCTGCGCGCGTGGCAGCATCGCAGCGCGCGCTCCGATGCGCTGGCGCTCGGCGTGTTCTGCGCCGCGGTCCATGGCTGCTTCGGGCTCGGTCTCGTGCTGAGCGAGCCGGTGTTCTGGGCGGCGCTCGGTCTGCTCTGCACGGCGAAACGCCGTTGAATTTTTGGAAAGGAACGAATCTATGGAAACGAAACGCAGAAAGCTGCTTATCATCATCGCCGCGGCGGTGATCGTTGTCGCGGCGGTCGTCGCGCTCCTCGTGCTGCTGCCGCAGCGCCAAGTGACGGAGCTCCCGATGCCGACCGAGATCCCCGCAGCGGACACGCCCGCGGCGACAGAGACGCCGGAGCCCACCCCGACCCCGACGGAGGAGCCCCCCGCCATCACGCCTCCCGCCACGACCGGCTCCGCCGCGAGCGACAGCGACATCGTGCTCCGCCCCGTCGTCCCGGCGAGCGACAGCGACATTGCAGCGACCGAATAAAAAAGAAAGGATCTGGCAAGACATGGCAGTTTTGGATCAACTGGAACCGAAAGCGGTGTTCCGCTTTTTCGAGGCGCTCTGCGCCATCCCCCACGGCAGCCGCAACACCCGGCAGGTGAGCGACTGGCTCGCCGCCTTCGCGCGCGAGCGGGGGCTCCGCTATACGCAGGACGCGCTCGGCAACGTCATTTTGTTCGGACCGGCGTCGCCCGGCTATGAAGCGGCGGAGCCCGTCATTTTGCAGGGTCACATGGACATGGTCTGCGTCAGCACGCCGGACTGCACCCGCGACCTCGCGCGCGAGGGACTGGACCTCGCCGTCGAGGGCGACACGGTCTATGCCCGCGGCAGCTCCCTCGGCGGGGACGACGGCATCGCCGTCGCTATGATTTTAGCGCTGCTCGATGACAAAACGCTGCCCCACCCGGCGATCGAGGCGGTCATCACCGTCGACGAGGAGGTCGGCATGGACGGCGCGATGGCGATCGACGTCAGCGCCCTGCTCTCCCGCCGCATGATCAACATCGACTCGGAGGACGAGGGCGTCTTTACGGTGAGCTGCGCCGGCGGCTGCGTCGCGCGCTGCGATCTGCCGGTGAAGCGCGCCGCGGCGGAGGGCGAGACGCTCCGCATCGCGCTCCGCGGGCTGACCGGCGGACACTCCGGCACGGAGATCGACAAGCGCCGCGCGAGCGCCACGCAGTGTATCGGGCGCGTTCTGAACGCGCTGGCGGACGCCGCGCCGTTCCGCCTCGTCTCCGTCTCCGGCGGCGAGAAGGACAACGCCATTGCGACGGAAGCCGAGGCTGTGGTCGTCACCGCCGACCCCGCCGCGCTGACGGCGCGCTGCGCCGAGCTCGGTGCAGCGCTGAAAGCGGAGTTTTCCGCGACGGACCCGGCGCTTTCGCTCGCGGCGGCGCGCGCTGAGCGCGCGGAGACGCCGATGGATGCGGAGAGCACGGCGCGCGTGCTGGACCTGCTGCGCTCCCTGCCTTACGGCGTGCAGGCGATGAGCGCCGGGATCCCCGGTCTCGTGGAGACCTCGCTGAACCTCGGCATCCTGCGCACGGGCGACGACGCCGTTTCCGCCACCTTCTGCGTGCGCAGCAGCGTGGATGAGGCGAAGCAGGGGCTGAAAGCGGAGCTGCGCGCCGTGACCGGGCGTCTCGGCGGCGGCGTGGACATCTCCGGCGACTATCCCGGCTGGGCTTACCGCGCCGACTCGCCCCTGCGCGAGCTGCTGACCGCGGTCTACACGGAGCAGTACGGCGCCGCCCCGCGCGTGGAGGCGATCCACGCGGGACTCGAATGCGGGCTCTTCGCCGGAAAGCTCCCCGGTCTCGACTGCATCTCCATCGGCCCCGACCTCAGCGAGATCCACACCACCCGCGAGCGCATGCACATTGCCTCCGTCCGGAGGACGTGGGAGCTGCTGGTCGAGACGCTGAGGAGAATGAAATAAAAATCAATGCGCCGAAGGCGCACCGCTTTAAAGGCCTCCCTGTGCAAGGGAGGCTGTCAGCGCGCAGCGCTGACTGGAGGGTTGTAAGCTGCCGGAATAGCAAAGCTTGGCGTTTGCGTGAGCTTACAACCCCTCAGTCGCGGCTGTGCCGCGCCAGCTCCCCTTGCACAGGGGAGCCTTTAAATTGTGCGGCTGCGCCGCAGACTTAATCATAACCAACAAACCGCCCCGCGCCTTTTTTTGGCGCGGGGCGGTTTGTTTTTGCCGTTTTTCTGCGGCGGCGGGGCTGGGCGGGGAATTTGCACAAAAGACACGGAATCGGTAAGGTCACGCCTGCAATTCCGGGTGGTTTGTTATAAAATTGCCTTGACACCTGACCCCGCAGCCGGGGCGGGTCAGCGCATCTCCTGCTCCAGAGCGTCGAACTCCGGGGTAGAGAAGAACTGACCGAGCGTGATCTCCAGCGCATCGCAGAGCTTCTTGACGGTGGCGGTGCCGGGGTTGCGGCTCTCGCCGTTCAGAATGCTCTTGATCGTGGACTGCGGGACGCCGGAGATGTTGGCGAGCCCGTTCGGTGTGATGCCGCGGGCGCGGCAGAGCTGACGGATGCGGTTCGCAACGGCTTGCTGAGTGTTCATGGTCGTATCCTCCTTCACTGGGTGAACCCTTTCCTATCCTAATGGATTGGACGAAAAAACGTAAGCGATACATCGCTAATATGCAAAACTCGCAAATTTTAGTAGGGTTCTCTAAAACGGGATGCTGAAAATTGTCTAATAACGACAAAAAAACACCTGCTTTTCGCCTACGGCATTTTGTACAGTCTGAATGCTGAAAATTTGTGCAAATTGATGGGGATGCTAAAAACGTCGAAATACGGCGTGCAGCCCTTGATGCGCCCCGCTTTTTATGCGCGGATCCTCCTGAAGTGACCAACGATAACCCTTGAAGGGTGATGACACGACAAACCGACAAAATTATAATTGTGGTGTTGTACTTTGCGCACCAAAATTTTGTCGGGGAGTCGCGAATATGGAGATCAGCTATCAGAAGCTATGGAACATGCTGGACCGTCGGGGGATCGACCTCCGGCGCTGCGTCGGCATGGACCGCCGACCGGACAAGGACACCTACAACGCCCTTCGCGAAAACCGCACTCTCCCGATCGAGCCGCTGCTCGCGCTCTGCCGCGTGCTGGACTGCACGATAGAGGACATCGCCGAGTTCCGCGCCGGGGACGGCACGATCCTTCTGCTCACCCACCGCGACATGGCGGTGCCGGGTTTATTTAATTTGTCTTCCGCCTATGACGGCGCAGAGTCCGCGGACGACTGGATCTCCAAGGTCGCCGACCCCGTGCTGCGGCGCACCGCGCTCGCCGAGCGGCTGCTTTACGCCGGCGCGCCGGAGGAGGCGCAGAGCGTCCTTGTCGGGCTGGCGGAGAATGTGCCCCAGTTTTTCTATATCCTCGCCCACGCCGGCTGCGTGGAGCGCATGGCGGGCGCGAAGAAAATGCTCTCCGCCGCCGCGGGACGCTCCGCCGCGCTGGAGATCAGCGGTCACATCACCGCCGCCATTGCCCGCCGCGTGGAGGGCAGCCGCACCGCGATGCTCGACTCCCTGCGCCAGGCGCTGCCGCTCATCGAGGCGCACGATATGCCGATGCTCCTCGCCGAGCGCTGGGGCTGGTTTGAAAACGAGGACACCGCCCCGGAGCTGAGCACTTGGACCGCGACGCTCGCGCGCGTGCGCGAGTTCTCCCGCCGCTACTACGCGGGGCTCAACGCCCTCGTGAGCACGGACGCGCTGACCGAGCGGGAGCTGCTGATCTACCTCGGCATGACCCGCGGCCTGCGCTACGAGGAGATCTGCACCGTTCTGAACATCACGCGCAACACCCTGAAAACGCATCTGAAGCACCTGTTCAGCAAATTCGCCGTCTCCGGCAGAAGAAAGCCGTATGCAACGCCCTATGCGGCGGTCAGGAGAGGGGGCGGAGGCGCGATGGCGAAACGAAAACCGAATGCCGCGGCGCAGATCGAGGACGACCGCCGTCATATCCTCTCGCCCGGCAGCGACTTTTATATCCGCGAGGCTTACAAGACCCTGCGGACGAACACCATGTTCGCCCTCGCCGCGGAGGAGGGCTGCAAGACCGTGATGATCACCTCCTCGCTCCAGGGCGAGGGCAAGAGCCTCACGACGCTGAGCCTCGCGATCTCCTTCGCGGAGGCGGAAAAGCGCGTGCTGCTCATCGACTGCGACCTGCGCCGCCCGAAGCAGGCGAGACTGCTGGAGCGCTGCTCCGGTGCGGGACTCAGCAACGTCCTGCTCGACCCGTGGCTCCTGCCCGCGGCGATCGTGCCGAGCGGCACGGAGCATTTGGACGTCATCTTCTCCGGCGACATTCCGCCGAATCCCTCGGAGCTGCTCGGCTCGAAGCGCTTTGCCGCCCTGCTGGAAACGCTCCGCGAACGCAATGATTATATTCTGCTGGACACCCCGCCCGTCAACATCGTGACGGACGCGGCCGTCCTCGCTCCGCGCTGCGACGGCGTGATCATCGTCGTCCGCGCGAACCGGACCGACCGCGGGGCGCTGACCCACGCGATCGAGCAGCTGGAATACGCACAGGCAAAGCTCCTCGGCATCGTGCTGGACGACGTGGCGGCAGCCTCCGGCGGCTACGGCTACGGAAAATACCGCTACAGGAGCTGCGGCTCCTATGCCGGACGCCACTCCGACGGCTATCTTTGCAGCAGATTTTTTGCTGGTTGACGACACGATCGCATCCTCGCTGATCAACGCTCTGATAACGGTATCGTTATTCAGCGAGCTATTTGGTCGTCCGCGTGAACTGCCAAAATACTTTTTCGTTTCATTTTTGGGTGTTGCGGTCTATTTTGCCATAAGAATGGTGTTGACAAAGAATGAACCGGGGCACATGGGAGAAGGAATCTTCACAAGAATATCAAATACTGCACAAGCATATTTTTGCGGGATAAATAACATCGCCGCCGGCTTTAATCTGAAGGCGCATTCGGTATCAGAGACAATAAAGTATGCTGTGTATGAGGTCTTGAAAGGAATTCCTTATGCAACCACCATATTTGGCCTTGATTCAACGAATATATCGACGGCGTTCAACGACATAAATGGGACTGTGGGACAAATTGAACCCACCATCAGCAGCGGGCTCCTTTATTTTGGACCGGTTTTAGCGCCAATATATCAACTACGCGGCGGCGATCGTAGCCATTTTCACGGCTATCGGGACACTATGGTTTAATGGCTTAATTTCTCAAAAATTTGCGGAGGACAGACCGCGGTCCGGAGAATATCTTGGCACTTGTATTGCAGCAAGGGCATGCTTTGCACTTGCTGCGATCATCGGATTGCAGGTCTTTTGATCAACTTCCTTTTATTATATTTTGTCAAGCCCTTGCGTGAGCTCTTTTTCCTTACCATTGAAGGGATCACATTCAAACCTTTCAAAAAGTCAAATCAACAGAGTGCAGAGAATAATCACTCACAGGAGATGACCAACACATGACACCATTTACCAACTCCACGCTGCTGATCACTGGGGGGACCGGGTCGTTTGGGAACGCGGTCCTGCGGCGGTTTTTGGGGACGGACGTCCGGGAGATCCGGGTGCTTTCGCGCGACGAGAAGAAGCAGGACGACATGCGCCACTACCTCCAGTCCGTGATGCCGGAGGCTGCCGGGAAGATCGGCTTTTACCTCGGCGACGTCCGCGACATCCAGCCCGTGCGCAATGCGATGCACGGTGTGGACTATATCTTCCACGCCGCCGCGCTCAAGCAGGTCCCAAGCTGCGAGTTTTTCCCCATCGAGGCGGTGAAGACCAACGTCCTCGGCACCGAGAACGTGCGCACCGCCGCCGTTGACGCGGGGGGTGCGCAGTGTGGTATGCTTAGCCACGGACAAGGCAGCCTACCCCGTCAACGCCATGGGGGTCTCCAAGACGATGATGGAGAAGGTCGTCGTCGCCAAAAGCCGCAGCTCCGGCGCGACGCGCATCTGCTGCACGCGCTACGGCAACGTGATGTGCTCCCGCGGCAGCGTCGTGCCGCTCTGGATCGACCAGATCCGCGCGGGGGACCCCATCACCGTGACGGACCCGGCGATGATGCGCTTCGTTATGTCGCTCGAAGAGGCGGTCGACCTCGTGCTCTTCGCCTTTGAACACGGCGAGAGCGGCGACATTCTGGTCCAGAAGGCGCCGACATGCACGATCGGGACGCTCACGGAGGCGGTCTGCACCCTCTTCGGCGCGACCGGGACGCCATCCGCGTCACCGGCATCCGCCACGGCGAAAAAATGTGTGAGACGCTCCTGACGAACGAGGAGTGCGCCCACGCGCTGGACCTCGGCGGCTACTACCGCGTGCCCTGCGACCGCCGCGGGCTCAACTATGACAAATACTTCTCCAAGGGCGACGCTGCGCGCAGCACGCTGACCGAGTTCAACAGCGGCAACACGCGCCGGCTCACCCTTGCGGAGACGATCGAGAAGCTCGACGCGCTGCTCATTCTGGGCGACACGAACTCCTGTCTCGCCGCCATCAGCGCGAAGCGGCTGCACATCCCCATTTTCCACATAGAGGCGGGGAACCGCTGCAAGGACGAGCGCCTGCCGGAGGAGACGAACCGCCGTATCGTGGACGTCATCTCCGACGTGAACCTCGCATACTCCGAGCATGCGCGGCGCTATCTCGCGGAGACGGGACTGCCGCCGGAGCGCACGTTCGTCACCGGCTCGCCGATGGCGGAGGTGCTGCGCCGCAATCTCGAAAAGATCGACCGCTCCGACGTCCATGCCCGCCTTGGGCTGGAGAAGGGGCGCTACATCCTGCTCTCCGCCCACCGGGAGGAGAATATCGACGCGGAGGAGAGCTTCCGCTCGCTGTTTTCCGCCGTGAACGTCATGGCGGAGCGCTACGATCTGCCCGTGCTCTATTCCTGCCACCCGCGCTCGGCGAAGCGGCTGGACGGGAGCGATTTCGCGCTTGACCGACGCGTCATCCGCCACGAGCCGCTCGGCTTCCACGACTATAACTGTCTCCAGCTCCACGCCTTCTGCGTCGTGTCCGACAGCGGCACGCTGCCGGAGGAGGCGAGCTTTTTCGCCTCGATCGGGCGGCCGTTTCCCGCGGTCTGCATCCGCACGAGCACGGAGCGTCCCGAAGCGATGGAGCGCGGGGCGTTCCTGCTCTCCGGCATCGAGCGCGAGGGGCTGCTGCGCAGCGTGGATCTCGCGGTGGACATGCTCCGCCGCGGCGAGCTCGGCGCGGACGTTCCCGATTACACGGACGAGCACGTCTCCGCGCGCGTGGTGAAGCTCATCCAGAGCTATACCGGCGTCGTGGACCGCGTGGTGTGGAGGAAAACGCTGTGAACATTCTCGTGACCGGCGCGCAGGGAATGGCGGGCTCGGCGCTCGTGCGCGCGCTGGAGAATCTGCGGGCGGGCAGGGACCGCACCCGCCCCGCGCTCGCCGTCGGCGAGATCTTCACCCTCGGCCGCGGCGCGGACGACGCCGCGTGGGACGATGCCTGCGCCCGTGCGGATTTCGTGTTCCACTTTGCGGGGGTGAACCGCGCGGCGCGCTGCGGATTTGACGGCGTGAACGCCGTGCCGCGCGCGGACGGGCGCTTTTGCTATGTGCCCGGCGCTTACCGGGCGGCGCTGGGGGAGCTCGCGGCGCTGCTCGCGCAGCTTCGCGCCCAGCCGGAGACGCTGGAAATGCCCCGCATGCCGGACGGCTCGCTCGCAAAGCGGCTTTTTTCGCTTTACCTGACCTATCTCCCGAAGGAGAAAATGCGCTACGCCCTCCGCGCCCACGCGGACGCCCGCGGCAGCTTCACGGAGCTCCTGCGCTCCGCCGACTGCGGGCAGGTCTCCGTCAACGTCGCCCGTCCGGGCGTCACAAAGGGGCAGCACTGGCACTGCGCAAAGTGGGAGCAGTTCATCGTGGTCCACGGTCACGGACTTATCCGGGAGCGGAATCTCGCCACGGGCGAGACCGTGGAGCTCGAGGTGCGCGGCGAGCAGCCGGAGAGCGTTTATATGATCCCCGGCTGGACCCACAGCATCACGAACCTCAGCGACACGGAGGACCTCGTGACCGTGATGACCTGCAACGAGCGCTTCGACCCGGCGAGACCGGATACCTTCGCCGAGGAAGTTTGAGGATCAAAAGGAGAGCCCGCTTATGCGCGAGGAGCTGAAAACCGAATTTTTCGCCCTGCTGTGCAGCGGGCTCACGGATGAGGAGCTCCCGGCGGGCTGCCGCGCGGAGACGGACGCGGCGCTGCCGTGCGCTGCTTTATTCCGCCGTGTCCCGCACGGCGCGGATCGAGCATGAACAGTCGGAGAGCGCCCGCGCGCTCTCGGACGCCGGGATCGCGCATGTGCTGCTGAAGGGCGGCGTCGTGCGCGCTTTACCCGGAGAGCTGGATGCGCACGAGCTGCGACATCGATCTGCTCGTCCCGGAACCGGAGCTGGACGCCGCGGTCGACGCGCTGCGCCGCGCGCTCGGCTACCGCAGGAAGGGGCGGCGGGAGTATCACGACGTCGGGCTGCTCGCGCCCTCCGGCGTGCATCTGGAGCTGCACTTCAACATTCTGGAGAACACCCCCGCGCTCGACCGCGTGCTGGGGCGCGTCTGGGACTATATCGTTCCGACCGGGGAGGGCAGCGCGCTGCGCGAAACGCCGGAGTTTTATCTTTTCCATCACCTGGCGCACATGGCGTATCACCTGCGCACCGGCGGCTGCGGCGTGCGGCCGTTTCTGGACCTCTGGCTTCTGGAGCGGCGGGGCGGCTATGACGCCGCGGCGCTCGATGCGCTGCTCGCGGAGAGCGGTCTTACGGACTTCGCCGCCTGCGCCCGCGCGCTCGCCCGCCGCTGGCTGGAGGGCGCGGAATGCGGCGCGCTCGAAGCGCGGACGGAGGAATTTGTCCTCGCCGGCGGCGTTTACGGCGTCTGGGACCAGAAGATCGCCGTCGAGCAGGAGCGCGCCGGGGGGCGTCTCGGCTATCTGCGCGGGAGACTCTGGATGCCCTATGACGGGCTGATCCACATTTTTCCGTGGCTGCGCAGCCGCCGCTGGCTGACGCCGCTGGCGCAGGCCCTGCGCTGGACGAAGCTCTTCCGCCGCGGCATCCTCCGCCGCGTCCGCGGCGAGGTCGCCTTAAACCGCCGCCTCGACCCCGAAAAGCGCCGCACAGCCTCCGAGCTGATGCGGGATCTGGGGATACTGTAAACAGGAAAAAAACTCCCTCTGCCGGGTACGGCAGAGGGAGTTTTTTCCTATTCCCATTCACTTTTTCCGCACCGCGCCCATGTCGGTCACGGCGGCGGCGAGGGCTTCGAGCGCGCCCTCGTCCTCCGCGGGAGCGAAGGTGGTCTTGCAGATATAGTTCACGGTGCCGTCGGTGAAGGTGGAGGTATAGAGCACGGATTTGACGGCGATGGGCTGTTCGCCGTCCGTCATTTGCAGCGTCGCGGCGGCGAGGCGGCCCTCGATGCCCTCGTGGAGCAGCGTGAAGCCCTCGAAGCCGAGCATGCCGCCGTAGAGCAGGTCAAAGTCGGCGAAGACGAAGGTCTTGATATAGTCCTCTAAAATCGCGTCATAGTCGTCCCCGCCGGCGTAGCAGAGGTCCGTGACGTTCCTGCCCGTGACGCAGCCGCCCTTGCCGTCCCGCACCGCGGCGGCGCTGATGAGCAGGGCGGTGTCCACCGTCATGTCCGCCGGGCAGGTGAAGGCGACGCCGTTTGCAAAGTCGCGGCAGCGGAGCGTGCCGTCGCCGTTGTCGATAACGCTGTCGCCGCTGAAGACGGAGAGAGAGGCGGAGCCGACCTCCGCCGCCGTGATGCCCCAGAAGCCCCAGTCGCCGAGGAAGCGGCCCGTGCAGCCATCCAGCGCGTAGTTCCCGGTGCTGTCGGCGCGGGCGAGGACCTCGCCGTCGCCGAAGCTGAGGCGCAGCGCGCCGTCCGCGGCGGCGTAGGTGCCGATGCGCTCCGTGCCGGAGCCGGTCAGGGCGCAGTTCCCCTGCCCGTCGAGCGTGAGCGTCAGGCGCAGGTAGTCGTTATAAAACTGCCCCTCCAGCCCGTCGGTGTCCGCCGGGGCGGAGGACTCCAACGGTTCGGCGTCCTCGCCGGGAACGTCGTAGCCGCCGGTGTCCGGCTTCGGCGCGGCGGAGGCGGCGGGGTCCGTTTTGTCCCCGCAGGCGCAGAGCGCGGCGGCGAGGCAGAGGGCGAGGAGCAGAGCGGTAAGGCGGTTTGACAGGCGCATGGTGATCGGTCCCTTTCTTGGCGTATATGGTAAACGGTCTTTGCATCAATTCTACATAATATCGTGCGAAAAAACAAGACGAAACCGCGCGGAGAGCGCAAAAAATTCCCCCGCGCGCGAAGGGAGCCGGTTCCCGGCGGAAAACACGGTTTCGTAGATTGCACAGTTTGTCACCCATAAAAATTTGTGTAAAATGTCTAAAGGAAATCCCGGCGTTTCGCGCCTGATTTGCAAGATACACGACAAATAAAATCGCCGTTACGGTGCTATAATGAAGTACAAGTTAAGCAGAGCCATGCTTCCGCATAACCCAAGACCCCGGCGAAAGCGGCGGACCTCACACACCCGCCGCGCCGGGAGAGCAAGCAAAAAAAGAGGAGGAAGAACGTGTTTAAAGTATGCGTTGACACAGGCGGCACCTTTACCGACTGCATGGTGCAGGACGCCGAAAACAATGTCTACGAATTCAAAGCGCCCACCACGCCGGGGCGCTTCCACGAGGGCGTGCTGAACGCCATCGGCTACGGCGCGGAATACTTCGGCAAAACGCTCGAAGAGTTCCTGCGCGAGACGGACTGGATCATCCACGGCACCACGGTCGCGACGAACGCGGTCGTGGAGCGCAAGATGAGCAAGACCGCCATGATCACAACGAAGGGCTTCCGCGACATCATCGAGATGCGCCAGTGCCAGAAGATCGAGACCCACTCGCTTTTCGACGGCTATATCCCGCCCTATGAGCCCTTCATCCCCCGCGCCCGGCGCTACGGCGTCGCGGAGCGCACCCGCCCGAACGGTGAGGTCGCCCAGCCGGTGGACACCGCGGAGCTCGACGAAGCCATCGCGCGCATCCGCGCCGAGGGCGACGAGGCGGTCGCCGTCTGCTTCATCAACTCTTACTTAAACGGCGCAAACGAGCGCTTCGCCGTGGACTACCTGCGCGAGCGCCTGCCGGGGGTCTACATCACCTGCTCCAGCGAGGAGCTGCCCCAGATGGGCGAGTATAAGCGCTTCTCCACGACGGTCATCAGCGCCTGCCTCGGTCCGATCGTCAAGAAATACCTGACGAGCCTCGAAGCGGAGCTGAAGCGCCTCGGCTTCACGGGTCAGCTGCTCATCGTGCAGTGCAACCAGTATCTCCAGTCCGTGCCCGCCATCATCGACAAGCCGGTCTATCTGAATAACTCCGGTCCCTCCGCCGGTCCCGTCGGCGCGGTGCGCCTCGGCGAGCAGATCGGCGAGCGCAGCTTCCTCATCGGCGACATGGGCGGCACGACCTGGGACGCCTCCATGGTCCGAAACGGCGAGGTCTCGCTCGCGACGAACACCTGGCTGGAGGAGGACCTCTGCGGCATCAAGATGGCGGAGGTGCTCTCCATCGGCGCCGGCGGCGGCTCCATCGCGTGGATCAACCCGATGGGTCTGCTCTCCGTGGGACCGCAGAGCGCGTCCAGCGAGCCGGGACCGGCGTGCTACCAGCGCGGCGGCACGGAGCCGACCGTCACGGACGCGGCGCTCACCCTCGGCTTCATCAATCCCGACAACTTCAACGGCGGCAAGCTGAAGCTCAGCCGCGAGCTGGCACGCAAAGCGATCGCGAAGGTCGCCGAGCCGCTCGGCGTCTCCATCGAGGAGGCAGCCGCGATGATCTACACCACCGTCAACCACAACATGGCGGACGGCATCAGCGTCATCTCCACCCGCAAGGGCTACGACGTCCGCGATTTCAGCCTGCTCGCCGTCGGCGGCGGCGGACCGCTCTGCGGCGTCTCCGTCAGCAACATTCTCGGCATGCCCCGCTGCGTTATCCCCAAAAACGCCGCGGCGTTCTGCGCCAAGAGCATGTTCTATCTGGACATCGGCCGCGACTATGTGCGCCCGTATCTGCGCAACTTCGATCAGGCGAAGCCGGAGGAGATCCGCGCGCTCGTCGAGGACATGAAGGCGACCGCCGTGCGCGATTTCGCCTACTTCGACGTGACCGAGAGCGACCTCACCTTCGAGCTGACGGCGGACGTTCACTACGCGAACCAGTACCACGAGTTAGAGCTCAAGATGAGCAGCCTCAACGTCACGCAGGACGTGCTCGATGCGATGGTCTCCGGCTTCCACAAGCTGCATAAGGAGACCTTCACCTTCGACCTGCCGTGGGTGCCCATCCAGCTGACGAACATCCGCATGACGGCGCGCATGCAGGGCAGCCCGTTCAAGGTCAACTGCATCGCCTCCGGCACGGCGGACGCCTCCGCCGCGGTCAAGGAGCTGCGCGACGCTTACGTCGGCGGCAGGACGGTGAAGATCCCCATTTACGACGGCGACAAGCTGCTCGCCGGCAACATCGTCACCGGACCCTGCGTCATCGAGCAGCGCACCGCGACGAGCGTCATCCCCGCCGGCAACACCGTCCGCGTGGACGATTACGGCAACTTCATCATCGACTGGGAAGGAGGCAGGGAGCATGAATAAGCCGCTCGACAGCGTTACCATCACGACCGTATGGAGCTATTTCTGGCGCGTCTGCCGCGAAATGCGCGAGACGGTGGAGCGCACCGCCACGAACGTCCTGATCGTGACGCTCCATGACCTCGCCTACACCATTTACGACGCGGAGGGCAACGCCCTCGCCGTTCCCGAAGGCATCCCCCACCGCCTGCTGAGCCCGAAGCTCGGCGTGAAGCACATCCGCGAAAAGTTCGGCGACGACATCCACCCCGGCGACGTGTTCCTCGCCAACACCCCGGACGACGGCGCGGCGCACCTGCCCGACTGGGTGTATATCCGCCCCGTTTTCTGCGGCGGCGAGCTCACGTTCTTCGCCGTCATGGGCGTCCACGTCGCCGACAACGGCGGCGCGCAGCCTGGCAGCAACTTTATGAGCTTCGACAACATCTCCGAGGGCTTCAACATCCCGCTCAGCCGCATCGTCAAGGGCGGCGAGTGGAACAACGAGGTGTTCGATGTCATCATGGCGAATAACCGCCTGCCGGACCTTATGCGCCGCGAGAGCAGCGCCTGCATCGGCTCGCTCGCCATCGGCGACAGGCGCCTCACGGAGCTCTGCGAAAAATACGGCAGAGAGACCGTCGCGGCGTGTACCCGCGAGATGATGGACCGCGCCGAGGCTGCCGTCCGCAAGCAGATCGAGAGCTGGCCCGACGGCACATGGCACGCCGAGGCGAGCGCCGACAGCGACGGCAAGGACCTCACGAAGCCCATCACCGTCCGCGCGAGCCTGACCGTCAAGGGCAGCGACCTTTACTTCGACTTCTCCGACACCGACCCGGAGACGGACGGCATGCTCAATATCCACGACTACATGACCTATTCCGACTGCTGCTGCAACTCCTTCCTGTTCTTCGGCAGAGAGCTGCTGACCTATCATAACGAGGGCAGCTGCCGCCCGATCCACATGAAGACCAAGCCCGGCACGCTGGTGGACGCCTCGCGCACGGCGAAGATCGCCGCGGGCGTCGCCCTGACCGGCGGGCTCGTGAACGAGGTCATCCAGAACCTGCTCAGTCAGGTCCTGCCGGAAAAGGCGATCGCGCCTTACAGCCGTCAGGTGACGAGCAACATCATCACGATGGGGCGTCCCGGCGTGTTCGTCTCCTTCAGCGCCTCCGCCGGCGCCGGCGCGGTCTACGGGCTGGACGGCTACCAGAGCTGCGCCGCGGGCAGCACGCTCGGCAACATCGGCAAGACGAACGTCGAGGACGAGATGCAGCGCTTCCCGTGGGAGTATCAGCGCTATGAGTTCCTCACCGACAAGCACGGCGCGGGCCGCTGGCGCGGCGCGCCCGGCATCGTCTGGGCGATCGAGAACCACGCGGGCCGCTGCTTCCACCAGACAGGCTCCTGGGACGGCTTCAAGACGCAGGCGAAGGGGCTTCAGGGCGGTATGGATTCTCCGCTGAACGAGGCGTATATCCTGCGCGCGGACGGCACGAAGGAGATGTTCCAGTCCCGCGACTTCTTTACGAACCTCGGCGATGTGGAGGTCTCCGTCACCGGCGGCGGCGCGGGCGTCGGCGATCCCGCCGAGCGCGACCCGGCAGCCGTGGCGGAGGATGTCCGCAACGAGCTCGTGAGCGTGGAGTTTGCCCGCGAGGTCTATAAGGTCGCGGTCGACCCCGTCACCTTTGCGGTCGACGAGGCGGCGACGAAGGCGCTGCGCGCCTGAGGGTGTCAAAAAAATATTTTTGACACCCTCTCAAACGGGACCCACTTCGTTGGGCTCCCGTTTGAAAAGGCTGCGGCTCGCTGCAGCGCACGATTTGTGCGCCTTTGGCGCACAAACGCACGTTTGCGAGCCGATGAGTATTTTCGGCGACGTACACGCCGCCGCCGAAAATGGATTTGACTTTGTTCGCCGGTGCGCCGGCGAACTCTGCGAGGCTTTTTTACAGCAGGAATTAACCAGTCATACATATTTAAGGAGGACATTATGGCAATTCAGTTAGGCATCCCCAAGGACGCACTGATCTCCCTGAACGACATGGTAGACAAGTGCGCGGAGGTCAAGGCGGGGCAGGAGGTCGTTATCCTCGCCTACAAGGACGGACTTTACGGCGGCGACAACCTCGTCGACGAGGAAGCCATCGCATGGCTCGCGAGCGTCGTGGAGAGCCGCGGCGCGAACTGCACGATCGTCTGGGCGGATGAGCCCCATGAGCTGCACCACTGGCGCTACCCGCCCGTGGTCAAGGCGGCGATCGCCGCGGCGGACGTTGTGTTCAACCCGACCTTCGACCTCGTTACCGAGGAGATGAGCGAGTTCCGCGATCATCTGGAGGAGTGCAACACGTGGATGGTGCGCATGTTCCCGGCGACCGCGCCGCTGCTCATGACGAAGTGGGCGCAGACCCCCTATGAGCTCGTGGAGATGATCCGCCACATCAGCTCCGAGCCGTTTATGGAGCGCAACATGAATCCCTTCGTCATGACCGACCCGAACGGCACCCATCTGGAGGGCTTCACCCTCGACCCGACGAAGCGCGACGGCATCCCCGGCATGGCGTATAACTCCTGGCGCAAGGAAGCCAGCCACTATCTGCCCTGCCCGGAGTGGGTCCACCCGCCGATCAACTGCGCGGATATCCACGGCGTTTTCAACTTCAACTGCATGCTCAGCTGGTGGTCCCGCTATCTGGACATCGAGCCGGAGTGGGACACCCCGATCAGCATCGAGGTCGAGGGCAGCCGCATGGTCAACATCACCGGCGGCACGGAGGCTGCGAAGCTGCGCGCGCTGCTGAAGGATCTGGAGACCAAGGTCGGCGACGGCATTTACCGCTTCGACACCTTCCACTTCGGTGTTCACCCGAACGCAAAGGTCGAGGAGTATCAGTGCCCGAATAACCGCTACCGCCGCATCATCGACCACTCCCACAGCTGCAACCTCCACGTCCACATCGGCTCCGCCGGTGCAAAGCCCAACTACTACTACTATCCGCACATCACCGGCGATATCCGCAGCGCCACGCTCACCGTCGGCGACAAGCTCGTCTACGACAAGGGCTGGCTCTGCTGCCTCGACGATCCCCGCGTCCGCGCGATCGAGGCGAAGTATCCCGGCCGCCCCGGTATTCCCCCGCGTTATTAAAAAAGCAAAGCCGCCCTCCCGCGAAAGCGGGAGGGGGCAAAAAAGCGAAAGATCTTTTCCCCGCGAGTGATATGGCGCACCTCCCCGAATTTGTTTCCCTGACCGGGCGGAAAACCTCCCGGCAAATTTGAAAAGGAGAAAGAGCTTTATGGAAAACAAGGTGCAAACTCCGCGAAAGAAAACGAATTTCAACTACGGCGTCAAGGGCTGGTGGTGCATCTTCTACGTGATGATTGCGTGGATGTTCATCTCCGGCGGCTGGTGGAACGGCACGGCGCAGAACGTGCTCGCTGACATCAAGGCGCAGCAGCTTGGACTGGAAAAGTATCAGGTCCTCGCCATGAACAGCTACATCGGCTATCTCAGTATCATCCCCTGCTTCCTCCTCGGCGCGCTTTACGGCAAGTATAAGACCCGCATCATGTTCACGCTCGTCTGCATCGTCGGCGGTATCGCCACCTGCTTCTACGGCTACGTGAACTCCGTCATCGGCTACTACGTCGTCGTGTTCCTCGTGTTCGTCATGGCGGCGAACGCCTCTCAGGTCGCGGAACCGATGATCATCACGAACTGGTTCCCGACCAAGAAGGGCTCCGCCCTCGGCTGGGCGTCCATCGGCAACAACCTCGCGAACCTCATCACGCTCTCCATCATGACCGCCCTGCTCGCATGGGGCGGACCCGGCAAGACGCTCGTCATCTTCGGCGCGGCGACCGTTGCCTGGGGTATCATCAACTGGTTCTGCTTCCCCGTGGACCCGACCAAGGTCGGCTTCCTGCCCGATAACGGCGACAGCACGGAGGAAGAGCGCGCCGCGCTGCGCGCCCGCATGAGCGGTCCGCGCGTCTGGACCATGAAGGAGGTCCTGAAGGACCGCAACTTCTGGCTCGTTATGATCGGCTACGGTCTGCTCTTTATGGTCTCCTCCGGCTTCCTGCAGCAGATGGTGCCTTACCAGATCTCCATGCGCGTTCCTGAGCTCATCAAGAGCGGCGTCGCGCCCGATCAGGCTGCCGGCATCGCCGCCGGCGCCGCCGGAAAGTGGATGAAGCTGCTCCCGCTCTTCGCGGTGCCCGGCTCCATCTTCGGCGGCTGGCTCGATCAGAAGGTCGGCACCCGCCGCGCGGGGCTTATGATGGGTGTCGGCTACATCATCTCCGGCGTCTGCGGCGGCTTCCTGCCGTATAACCAGATCACGAACATCATCTTCGTGTTCATGTTCTTCTTCATGACCGGCTCCAACGCCAACATGGTCATGAGCCACGTCATGAGCCTTTACGGTCCCCGCGACTATCCCGTCATCTGGGGCCGCAGCGCGGTCATCATGCAGATCTTCACCGTCACCGCGCCTATCATCCTGTCCACCAGCCTGCGTCTGACCGAGGGCTACCGCAGCGCTTACGCCGCCTTCACCGTCGCGAGCCTCGTCGGAACGATCCTCATTTACTTCTCCGCGAGCCGCATCGACAAGGAGCCCGGCGAGAAGCCGACCGCCCAGTATAAGGCGTAAAAACAAACCAGCCTCCTTTATCCCTATTTTATATCCTTCTTCACGGGAGGCAGAGAGCGGAATGCTCTCTGCCTCTTATGATTTCCGGACTTGCATTTCGTGCGCTTCGTGTGGTACGATAAGAAAAAAGGAGGGAGAACCATGGCGTATGGGATCCGCCGCGTGGAACCGGTCTGGCTGCCGACGCGGGTAAAAAACTTTGCGCAGCGGGCAAAGCTGCTCGACTGCCCGGAGAAAACGACGCTGTTCTGGGTCGGCGACCCGTCCGACCGCGTTTATTTCGTGGAGGAGGGCTATGTCACCATGTTCCACTTCACGGAGGAGGGCGACACCGTGACGCTCCTGCTCCACCACGCGGGCGACATCGTCGGCATCGGCGGCGTCATGGACGACGGCAACCCCCGCGCCGTGTGCAGCGAGACCGTCGGCCGCTGCCGCATCTGGGAGGTCACGGCGAACGCCTTTTACGAGATGATGTATGAGTATCCGGAGATCGCCGTCTGGGTCGCCCACGACCTCTCGCAGCGCATGAGAAAGATCGACCAGACCGTGCTGCGCCTCGTCTCCATGCCGGCAAGCGCCCGCATCGCTGCGACGCTGCTCGACGGTGCGGACCGCGAAACGGCGAGCCGGGAAGCTCCCGCCGTCGTCCACCTCACGCATCAGGAGCTCGCGAACATGATCGGCATCTGCCGCCAGACCGCAACGTTGTTTTTAGGCCGCTTCCGCGACGAGGGTATTCTGGACACCGGCAAGGGCTATATCAAGCTCTACGACTTAGACCGTCTGCGCACTCTCGCGGCGGAGGAAAAATAAAAAAAGAGCCGGAGAGCCCCGGCTCACGCCGGGCTCTCCGGACTTTTTATACCCTTTTATACCCCTGCTATACCCTTTTTACGTCGTCGCCGATGCACTCGCGGATGACCTGGATGAACTCGGCGGCGTCGGGGTTCTGGTTATTTTTCCGCCACGCGACGACGGAGCAGTGGCGCGCGTCCTCGCCCTCGATGGGGCGCGCGATGATGTTGGGGCAGTTATAAAAGTTCACGAGGTCCCCCGGCAATATCGCGAGTCCCATGCCTGCGTTCACGGAGAGGACAACGGCGTCCGCGCGGTTGAAGTGGTTGATGATGTCCGGCGTGATGCCGCGGTTTGCGCAGATGCGGCGGATGCGGCTGATGAGGTTGACGTCCGACTCGTAGACGGAGACGAAACGGTGGCAGCCGATGGTGCTCCAGTCGTCCATGTCGATGCTGTCTGCGAGGTCCTTGTGGAAAAACAGGTGGAGCTGACCGTCGCTGATCGTGACGTACTCAAAAATCTCGCCCGTGGTGGGGAGGAGGCTCAGATTCGCAAAATAGAAATCGTGGTTCCGCTGGCTGAGCGCGTATGCCATCTCCGTGCCTTCGAGCAGGTCGATGTCCACCTGCGTGTGGGGCGCGCGGGGGCTGAACGCCGCAACGCAGTCGGAAAAGCCGTAAGCCGAGGAGCTCATCATCGCGATGCGGATGCAGCCGCTGCGTCCGCTTTTCATATTGTTCAGCCGTGTCTCCGCCGTGTCCTCAAGGGCGATGATCTCCTTCGCGTAGCGGACGTATTCGATGCCCTCCGGCGTGAGCTCCACGCGGTGGGGGTTGCGCTGGAGCAGCTGGACGCCGAGAGAGTCCTCCAGCGCCTTGATCTGGTGGCTGACGGCGGGCTGGGTCATAAAGAAGTCGGACGCCGTCCGGGTGAAGCTCAGCGTGCGGGAAACGGAGACGAGAAGACGCAGACGCAGAATGTTCATGGGGGCAGACCTCCTTAAAATAAGCCGGTTCGATAAAAATATTTTATCATAAATTCTTTTGATTGCAATAGCTTTTATAAATTATTTCCATTATTTCAAAAGCCTGTTATAATGAGGATGTGTGAAAAAATAAACCGATCCTCAGCGGCGGAAGCATGGCTTTAATCGGGAAAAAAGCAGGAGGAAAAGAACGTGGAGAGACCGCTGACCACGGGAAAACAGATGATAAAGGGCACCAGTCTCACGGGCGTGGGGGATTCGGGAAACCCCAGCCGCGTGGAGGTGCGGGACGGACGCATTCTCCGCATCCGTCCTTTTGATTACACGGAAAACCACGCGCGCGACATCGCGAAGAACAAATGGACCATCTCCGCCCGCGGCAGAACGCTCCAGCCGCCTGAGCGCGCGCCCATTTCGCCCTTCGGTCTGACCTATAAAACGCGCGTTTACTCCAAAAACCGTGTCGCCTATCCCCTCAAGCGCGTGGACTGGGACCCGAAGGGCGAGCGCAACACCCAGAACCGCGGCGTTTCCAAATACGTCCGCATCAGCTGGGATGAGGCGGCGCAGATCGCCGCCGACGAGCTGCTGCGCATGCGCGACACCTACGGGATGAGCGCCGTGCTCGTCGAGTCCGACGGCCATGGCGAGGGCAAGCATGTCGCCTACAAGGGCTGTCCGAACCGCCTTGTCGGGCTTGTCGGACCCTACACGGTGCAGGTGCGCAACATGGACTCGTGGGAGGGCTGGCACCTCGGCGCGCGCCATGTCTGGGGCTGCGAGCCGCTCGGCGAGATGAACCCCAGCGCAAACCTCTATCCGGACATCTGCGAAAACGCGGATACCGTGCTCTACTGGGGCTGCGACAGCGAGGTGACACCGCTTGGCATCACGAGCTTCCTGCCCAGCAATCTGAGCTTTTTCTTCAGCTCCATCGGCATCAAAAGCGTCTTCATCGACCCGGCGTTCAATTACGCCGCGGCGGTCCATGCGGACAAGTGGATCCCCATCCTGCCGAACACGGACGCGGCGTTCCAGCTCGCCATAGCGTGGGTCTGGCTGACGGAGGGGACTTATGATAAGGATTACATCGAAAAGCACGCCTACGGCTTCGATAAATTCGCCGACTATGTGATGGGACGCGAAGACGGCGTGGAAAAAACGCCGGCTTGGGCGAGCGAAAAATGCGGCGTTGCCGAGTGGACGATCAAGGCGTTCGCCCGCCAGTGGGCGCGCGAGCGCACCAGCATCCTCCACGGCAACGGCGGCGGCTATATCCGCGGACCGTATTCGAGCGAGCCGGCGCGGTTGGAGGTCATGCTGCTCGGCATGCAGGGCCTCGGCGGTCCCGGCGTCCATCAGGCGAAGATGCTGGAGTGGGATGTCTGCACCGCGGAGGACTGGGCGATCCCTTACCAGCCGGAAAAAATGTACCGCGTGCCCCAGATCGGCAGCAGCGACAATATGCCCGCGCTGCCGGAGGACCTTGCGCTCGACCCGGAGGTCAACGTCGGCAGAGGCAAGGTCTCGCCGGACGTCGCGCGCCGCGCGCCGGGTTTTGCGAAGCTGACGGGCGGACATGCGCCGGTGGCGCAGTGCGTGCCGCGCTGCCTTGTCCAGCGCGCGATGCTGGAGGACCACCTGGAGTGGTACGGCTGCGCGTGGGCTCCCGTGCGGCAGGTGCCGGACCCGGCGCTGCCGACGCCGCACTACCGCTCCAGCGCGGAGAGCCAGTTCCGGAAATTCGAGTTCCCGCGCCCCGGCTGCTCGCGCATCCACATGGTCTGGAGCGACACGCCCTGCAACGTCACCTGCTGGAACGCGGGCAACAAATTCATCGAGGGCTACCGCAGCCCGGAGATCGAGACCATCATCGCCCAGCATCCGTGGATGGAAAACGAGTGCTGCTTCGCCGACCTCATCCTGCCCGTTGCGACGAAATTTGAGCTCGACGACCTCGGCAACGACCATTCCAGCGGCACCTATATGAGCGTTTATTTCGAGGAAAAATGCGTGGAGCCCATCGGCGAGAGCAAGGACGATTTCTGGTGCTGCGCCGAGGTCGCAAAGAAGCTGGGACCGGACTATTACGAAAAGTTCACCGGCAACTACACGGCGGAGGACCTCGTGAGGATGCTCTATGACGCCTCCGGCATCGAAGAGCTCATGACATGGGAGGAGCTGCGGCAGAAGCAGATGGTCATCGTTCCGCGCAAGAGCGAGGAGGCGATCCGCGCCGTCCCGCCGGGGCTGCGCGTGTTCCACGACGACCCGAACGCCTATCGGCTGACGACGCCGACGGGTCTGCTCGAATACAGCTCCACGAATATGGAGAAATACCTGCCCGATGACCCGGAGCGCCCGCCCGTGGCGCACTGGATCGAAAAGGGCGTGTCCCACGACGAGAGGCTCGGCGGCGAGCGCGCGGCGCACTACCCGCTGCTCATCGTCTCCAACCACGGCCGCTGGCGCATGCACGCCCAGTGCGACGACATGATCTGGAGCCGCGAGGTGGAGACCATGAAGGTCCGCGGCTGGGACGGCTATGCCTACGAGCCCTGCTGGATCAATCCCCGCGAGGCGGCAAAGCGCGGGATCGAAAGGGGCGATATCGTGAAGGTCTATAACGACCGCGGCATCGTGCTCTGCGGCGCTTACGTTACAGAGCGCATCGCCGACCGCGCCTGCTACGTGGACCACGGCGCGCGCATCGACCCGATCATCCCCGGCTGGCTGGACCGCGGCGGCGCGATCAACACGATCAGCCCGCTCGCAAACACCTCCGCGAACGCCACCGGTATGGCGACGAGCGGCTATCTCGTCGAGGTGGAAAAGGTGACGCGGGAGGAAATGGACGGCTGGCGGCGGGACTATCCGGAGGCATTCGCCCGCAAAAGCGACATAGCCTGCGGCGTGTGTCTCGAAGGCTGGCTCGCGGAAGGAGAAACAGAAAAATGGCAACTGCATTTTTGATCGACCTGTCCCTGTGCAACGGCTGCTATAACTGCCAGCTCGCGTGCAAGGACGAACATGTGGGCAACGACTGGAGTCCCATCGCAAAGCCCCAGCCGGAGATCGGTCAGTTCTGGCTCCACGTGGACCAGAAGACCTGCGGCACGCTGCCGAAGCTGCGCGTGAACTACACGCCGCGGCTCTGCAACCACTGCGAGAACGCCGCCTGCATCGAGGCGTGCTATTTCGGCGCCATTTACCGGCGCGGCGACGGGCTCGTGATCATCGACCCGGAAAAGTGCCGCGGCTGCGGTGTCTGCGCGGGGGAGTGTCCTTACGGCGCGATCTATTTCAACGACGCGCTGCGCGTCGCCCAGAAATGCACCGGCTGCGCCCATCTGCTCGATGCGGGGGCAAAGCTGCCCCGCTGCGCGGATGCATGCCCCACCGGGGCGCTGCGCTTCGGCGAGGAGAGCGAGCTTGCGGACGATATTCCGGGCGCGGAGACCGACCGCCCGGAGACCGGCTGCCGCCCGCGGGTGTTTTACCGCAACCGCCCCGGACAGTTTATTGCGGGGCTCTGCTACGACCCGGCTGAAAAGGAGGTCGTCATCGGCGCGCACTGCCGCCTCGTGAGCGGCGGCAAGGTCTGGAAAACGGAGACGGACGCTTACGGCGACTTCTGGTTCCGCGACCTTCCCGTCGGACGCTTCCAGCTCTATATCGAAGCGCCGGGCTATCGGCGGAAAAGCTTTGACGACCTCCGCACCGCGGAGTGCCTGAATCTCGGCGACATCCCGCTGGAGCGGGAGGCATGAAGCGCGCTTATCTCCGCGCCGCCGCGGAGCTCGCCGCGCCGCACACTTATCCCGCCGCGGTGACGCCCGTGCTGCTCGGAACGCTCTGGGCGGTCCTCACGGGCGCGGCGCTGCGGCCTTATATCGCGCTCGCCGTGCTCGCCGCGGCGGTGCTGCTCCAGTCGGCGGTCAACACGCTGAACGACTATGCCGACTTTGTTTCCGGGCTCGACACGGCGCAAAGCTGCGCCGACAGCTCGGATGCGGCGCTCATTTACCGCGGCGTTCCGCCGCGCTTCGCCCTTGCGCTGGGGTGCGGCTTTCTGCTCGCCGCCGCCGCGCTCGGCGCGCTGCTCGTCCGGCAGTGCGGCGCGGGGCTGCTCGTTTTCGCGGGCGCGGGCCTTGCCGCCATTTTGCTCTATGTGCTGCCCGGCGTTTCCTTTGCGGCGCTGCCGCTGGGGGAGGCGCTTTCGGGGATCGCGATGGGCTGCGTGCTCGCCCTCGCCGCAGCTGCGGCGCAGGGGGCTGCGCTCGGTCCCGCCGCGCTGCTCTGGTGCACACCGGCGGTGCTGACCGTGGGGAGCATTATGCTCACGAACAACGGATGTGACATCGAAAAGGACCGGGAGGCGGGGCGGAAAACGCTCCCCGTCCTCCTCGGACGGAAAAAAACCATGCAGTTACTGCGTATCACCGAGCTGTCAGCAGCCGCGCTCGCCGCGGCGAATGCGGCGATTTTTTGCACCTTTTGGCAGGGGATCGCCGTCATTCTGGCGGCTGGAACGGCGCTCAGCGCCCCGATTCGGACCCTGCTCGCCGCGGGACCGGAGCCGACATCGCGCTCTGCGCGGATGCTCGGCGCGGTGAAGGCGCACAGCTGGATCAGCGGCTGCCAAGCCGCTGCCGCGGCGCTGGCGCTGATCATGAAATAAGCGCAATCGTACCTTTTGGAAGAAGGAACAAACATAAAAAAGGGGGCAATCAGATATGCCGATCGCAAAACCGCTGCTGGAGGTGTTCGACAAGGTGTTTTTCGTCGGGACGATGTTCGCCATCGACCCGCTGATCAACACGCTTGCCGCCGCCGTGCCCGGCTTTGCAAAGGAGCTGGAGGGCGTGGACACCACCGTGCAGCTGAAGCTGCGCGATGATACCCGCGGCCGCTTTCTCACGATCCGGAACGGCCGCGTGAGCGGCAGAAGCGGCGTCCATCCGGGCGCTGAGGTGGAGATGATCTTCGAGTCCCTCGCCGTGGCGCGCCGCGTCATGATGGGCGAGATGCTCGGAAAAACCAAGGACTTCGTTGACGCGGCGAAAAACACCGCGCTCATCTTAAACGGTCCGGACGAGAAGGCGATGTGGTTTTCCTCGCTGCTGCTGAAGATCTTCTCCTTCGACATTCTCTATCTCGGCAATTACGGGCTTGAAATGCCGAACGGCGAAAAGCGCTACGTCACCGGAACGAACGGCGGACCCGTGTTCGTCTACGTCAAGGACGGAAAGATCGTCCGCACGACGCCGATCGAGCTCGCCGCCGAGGACGCCGAGGGCTGGACGATCGAGGCGCACGGGAAGAAATTCACGCCGCCGCGCCGCATGACCGTCGCGCCTTACGGCATCGCGTGGAAATCGCTCGTCTATTCCGAGGACCGCCTGCTCTATCCCATGAAGCGCGTCGACTGGGACCCGGACGGCGAGCGCCATCCGGAAAACCGCGGCAAGAGCGGCTACGTCCGCATCTCGTGGGACGAGGCGGCGGAGCTCGTCGCGAAGGAGATCGTCCGCGTGCGCCAGACCTATGGTCCCGGTGCGGTGCTCTGGTCGCGCAGCTCCCACCATAACTGGGGCTCCGTCGGCTACTTTACCAGCGCGGCGAGCCGCTTTTTCAACTGCATCGGCGCGTCGAGCACGCTCATGAATCCCGACAGCTGGGAGGGCTGGGCGTGGGGCGGCGTCCACCACTTCGGCAACTCCGCCCGCCGCGGCGGTATGGAGCCTTACAACACCGTCGAGGACTGCCTGAAAAACGCGGAGATGATCGTGTTCTGGTCCTCCGACCCGGAGACGACCGCCGGCGTTTACGGCGCGCAGGAGGGAACGGTCCGGCGCGAGTGGTTCAAGCGCCTCGGCATCCCCGTCGTCCACATCGACCCCTACTGCAACTCCACCGCCGCCTTCATGGGCGGGCGCTGGATCGCCCCGCGGCCCGCAACGGACGCGGCGATGGCGCTCGCCATCGCGAACGTCTGGCTCAAGGCGGGGACCTATGACAAAAAATTCGTCGCCGACCGCACGCTCGGTCTGGAGACGTGGAGCCGATACATCCTCGGCGAGACGGACGGCGTTGACAAAACACCGGAGTGGCAGGAGCCCATCACGGGCGTTGCCGCGCGGACGGTCCGTGCGCTCGCGGAGGAGTGGGCGAAGCGGAAAACTTATCTCTCCTGCGGCGGCATCCCCGGCTTCGGCGGCGCCTGCCGCACCGCCTACGGCACGGAGTGGGCGCGCGCCATGGCATGCCTGAACGCCCTGCAGGGCTTCGGCAAGCCGGGCGTCAACTTCGGCGGTCTGCAATACGGAACGCCGCTCGACACGCGCTCTTACTTTCCCGGCTACGCCTCCGGCGGCTTCTCCGGCGACTATCTCGGCTCCGGCGCGGGCGTTACGCTCTATAACCGCATGCCCCAGTCGCCCTCCGTCAACTCCGAATACCAGAAGGTGCCGCGCCTGCGGCTCCCGGAGGCGATCCTCACGGGACACGCCGAGGCTTACGCCTATGATAACTACTGCGTCCACGGTCAGTTCCGCAAGGTGACTTACCCCGCGCCGGGCCATGAGCCGGTGCGCATGTATTACCGCTACGGCGGCTCCTATCTCGGCACCCAGCCGGAGAGCAACCGCTTTGTCGACATGTACCAGAGCGCGAATCTGGAGTGCGTCGTGAGTCAGGGCGTCTGGATGGAGGGCGAAACGCGCTTTGCCGACCTTATCCTGCCCGCCTGCACCAACTTTGAGCGCTGGGACATCGGCGAGGCGGGACACTGCGGCGGCTATATCGACAAGTCGTTTTTGCAGAACAACTTCCGCATCGTCCACATGCAGCATAAGTGCATCGAGCCGCTGGGGGAGAGCAAGTCCGATTTCGACATTTTCCAGATGATCGCGAACAAGCTCGGACTCTGGCAGGTCTACAGCGAGGGCAACAACGAGTTCGACTGGGTCCGCCGCCTCTTTGAGTGCAGCGATCTGCCGAAGGCGGTCGGCTGGCGCAGCTTTATGAAAAAGGGCTATTACGTCGTGCCGCCGCTGCCGGAAAACCGGCGCGACCCCGTGGCGTATAACTGGTTTTACGAGTCGCGCAAGCGCGATGTTCCGGAGCTCTCGCCGCTGCCGTCGGAGTATTACGGCCGCTACGCCGAGGGGCTCCAGACGCCGTCGGGCAAATTCGAGTTCGAGGCGCAGACGCTCAAGCGCTTCGACCCGAACGACCCGGACCGCCTGCCCATCTGCACCTACCACGAATCGTGGGAGGGCGCGCAGAGCCCGCTGCACGAAAAATACCCGCTCCAGATGATCTCGCCCCACTCCAAATACAGCTTCCACACAATGGGCGACAGCAAGGATTCCGCCATCAACGACATCACGGAGCACCGCATCCTGATCGACGGCTACCGCTACTGGGTCATCCGCATGAACCCGGCGGACGCGGCGGCACGCGGTCTGCACCGCGGCGAGCTCGTCGAGGTCTTCAACGACCGCGGCAGCGTTCTCTGCGGACTGGACACCACGGAGCGCCTGCCCTGCGGCGTTGTCCACAGCTTTGAATCCTGCGCGGACTTCCGCTGCCTCGCCGAGCCGGGGCGCAGCGCGGAGGTCAACGGCTGCGTCAACACGCTGACGAGCTCGCGCAACATTGTCGCGAAGGCGCACGGACTGTCCGTCAACTCCTGTCTGGTGGACATCCGCAAATGGGAAGGAGGAGAAAACCCGTGGAAAAAGTGTATCTGATCTTTGACCCGGAAAAATGCGTCGGCTGCTATAACTGCCTCCTCGCCTGTCAGGACGAGCACTGCGGCAACGACTGGCTGCCCTATACCCGCGCCCAGCAGCTCCACGGCGCGCCGTGGATCCGCACCACGCGCCATGAGCGCGGCGCGGTGCCCTATACCGAGGTGGCGTTCCGGACCGAGATGTGCCGCCACTGCGAGAATGCAGCCTGCGAGAAGGCGTTTCCGGACGCCGTTATCCGCCGCGGCGACGGCGTGGTGCTGCTCGACCCGGAGAAGTCGCGCGGCAGCCGCGCGCTCGTGGACGCCTGTCCTTACGGTGCCATCGTCTGGAACGAGGAGCTGGACACCGCGCAGAAATGCACGATGTGCGCCCACCTGCTCGATCAGGGCTGGAAGGAGCCCCGCTGCGTGCAGGCATGCCCGCTCCGCGCGCTGAGCTTCGTGCGCTGCTCGGACGAGGAGTTCGCCCGGATGACGGAGCGGCAGGACCTGAAGCCACTGAACACCGTGCCCGCGGCGAAGCCGCGCCTTGTCTGCCGCAATGCATGGAAGCTGGAGAGCGTGTTCGTCGCCGTCGCCGCCGCGGAGTATTTTCCGGACGGCACGGAGCGCGCCGTGGAGGGCGCGGACGCCGTTCTGACCTTAAACGGCGAGGAGATACTGAGCGCGCAGACGGACTTTTTCGGCGAGTGCAAGCTCGACCGCCTGCCCAAAAACGCCGGAGAGCTCCGGCTCGAAGTGAAAAAAAGCGGCTACCGGGGCGTGTCCGTCCCCGTCACGGTCGGGGAGGGCTGCTGCGATGCCGGGGTGATCTATCTTGAACGAGATCTTTAAGCGCTGGCGCGGCGAGCTGCTGCCGTGGCCCGGCGCGGCGCTCGAAAAAGTGCGCGCGGCGGCTCCGGCGGCGCTGGGAGATGCGGCGGCGTGCTTCTGGCTCTTCCGCGCGCTCCACGGCGTCGAGAGCCCGGACGCGGCGCTGCTCGGCGACTACTGCTTCGGACGCTTCTCCGCCCACCTTGCCGCGCTGGACCGCGTTTCGTGGAACGACGCTTTTGCGGCGTATCTCGCCGCGGACGCGCTGGAGCGGCGCGGGCTGGAGGATTATCTCGCCTTTCTGCGGGAGGGCGCGGCATGAAGCTCCGGACGATCCTTTCCGCCGCGCCGGATGCGCCCTTCGCCGCGGCGCTGCTCGCCGACGCGGACGAGATGGAGCGCGCGCTGCTCGCCCAGTGCGCCGGCGCGGGACCTTACCGCGCGGCGCTGGAGGACTTGACGCGCGCGGGCGGCAAGCGCCTGCGCCCCATGCTCGCGTGGGTGTGCTGGCATGCTGCGGGCGGAAAAATGCCCATCGTGCCGCTGATGTGCATGCTCGAAACGATGCACACCGCCTCGCTTATCCACGACGATTTTGTGGACGGCGCGCTGCTGCGCCGCGGCGCGGAGACCGTGAACGCCCGCTTCGGCGGCGTCGCCGCGATGCAGAGCGGGGATTATCTCCTCGCCCGCGCGATGGAGCGGCTCGTTACTTACCGCGGCACGGGCATCAACGAGGCGCTCTCCGCCGTGGCGCAGGAGATGTGCCTCGGCGAGCTCGACCAGCGCGCGGACCTGTTCTGTCCCGAAAACGTGGACATCCCTCGCTATTTCGCCCGCATCCGGCGCAAGACCGGGCTGCTGATGGCGGAGAGCTGCCGCGCCGGGGCGATCGCCGGCGGCGCGGACGCACGATGCGCGGAGGCGCTGCGCGCTTACGGTGAGCAGCTCGGACTTGCGTTCCAGCTCCGGGACGATCTGCTCGATTTCGACCCCGCCGGGGACGGAAAAGCCCCGCTCGCCGATCTGCGCAGCGGCGTGATCAGTATGCCGCTGCTGCTTTTGCCGGACGGGGCGCGAAATTTGCTCAAAAAACGCGAAAAAACTCTCGGCGAGTGCGCTTTCCTCGCCGATGAAGCGCGCCGGAGCGGTGCGCTCCGGAAAACGGCGGAGGCGCTGAAGCAAAGCTGCGCCGCGGCGGAAGCGGCGCTCGATGCGCTGCCGCCCTGCGCGGAGGTGAGCGCGCTCCGTACCCTTGCGCAAACATTATCGGAGGTGAAGAACCTATGTCTGAACTGATCCCGGACCGCGGCGCGGCGCTTGCCAAGGCGATCGCAGCTGCGGCAGGCGTGACGCCCTCGGACTGCTACCAGTGCGGAAAATGCACCGCCGGCTGCCCGATGGCGCACGCGATGGACCTGACCCCGCGCCGGATCGTCCGCTGTATCCAGCTCGGCGAGACGGATATGATCCTCGATTCCGAAGCGATCTGGCTCTGCGCATCCTGCCACGTCTGCGCCGAGCGCTGCCCGAACGACGTGGACCTGCCCGCGCTCATCGAGCAGTGCCGCTACGCCGCGCGCCGCCTTGGGCGCTGCGCAAAGCGCGAAGCGGAGGTGTTCCATGGCGCGTTTCTGGAAAACGTCAGGTCCTTCGGGCGCTCGCAGGAGGCGATTCTGGAGGGCGTTTTCAACGTCGGCACCGGCCGTCTGACGCAGGACATGGCGCACGCGCCGCACATGCTGCGCCACGGACTTGTCAGCCCGGCGCTGAACACCGTTGCGGACCGCGCCGCTGTGCGCCGTCTTGTGGAAAAAGCCGCGGAGGAGGATGAAAAGCAGTGAAAAAATACGCCTATTTTCCCGGCTGTTCCATGGACTCCACGGGCACGACTTACCGGCTCAGCATCGAGTATATCTGCCGAAAGATCGGGCTGGAGCTGCTGGAGATCCCGGACTGGAACTGCTGCGGCGCAACGACGGGCCACACCCGCGGCAAATGGCTCTCCCTCGCGCTCCCGGCGCGGAGCCTTGCCATTGCGGAGCGGCACTATCCGGGGCTCGATATCTGTGTGCCCTGCGCCTCGTGCTATTCCCGGCTCAAAACGGCGACCGCCGCCCTGCGCTCCGGCGCGGAGACGCGCGAAAAGCTCGCCGAGATCGTCGGCAGCCCTGTCGAGGGCAGAGCGGAGATTTTGACCATCATGCAGGTGCTCTCCGACCCGGAGGTGCTGGATGCTCTCCGCGCCGCGGTCGTCCGACCGCTGACGGGGCTGCGCGTTGCCTGCTATTACGGCTGTCTGACCTCCCGCCCGCGGGAGATCACCGGCGCGGCGGAGACCGAGCGCCCGCAGTCCATCGACGCGCTCACTGCCCTCTGCGGCGCGGAGTGCGTGGACTGGGACTACAAGACCGAGTGCTGCGGCGCGAGCCATCAGGTCGACGCGCCGACTGCGGCGCGTCCGCTCGTGCAGCGCATCCTGCAAAACGCCCGCGCAAACGGCGCGCAGGCGATCGTGACGGCGTGCCCGCTCTGCAACCTGAACCTCGACATGCGCGAGGAGGAGATCAACCGCGCCGCGAAAACGGCGTTTGATCTGCCCGTTTACCAGTTCACGGAGCTGCTCGCCGTCGCCATGGGCGCGGGCGCGAAGGACATCGGGCTGCAAAAGCACTTTTACCCGGCGTTTGACCGGCTGAACGAAACTCTGAGAAAGGCGGCGCAGAACGGATGAGCTCGATCGGTGTTTTTATCTGCCACTGCGGTACGAATATCGCCGGCGCGCTGGATGTCGAGCGCGTCGCCGCCGCCGCGGGGGAGCTGCCCGGCGTGCGCTACGCCGCGACGTATAAATATATGTGCTCCGATCAGGGGCAGCAGATGATCCGCGACACGATCGCCGAGCACGGGCTCGACCGCGTCGTGATTGCGTCCTGCTCCCCACGGATGCACGAGGCGACCTTCCGCAAAATGCTGAAGGACACCGCCGTGAACCCCTATATGCTGGAGATCGCGAACATCCGCGAGCAGTGCGCGTGGGTCCACACGGACCGCGCCGCGGCGACGGAGAAGGCGATCGACCTCGTTCGCATGGCGGTCGCAAAGGTGGGGAAGGATAAGCCCCTGCAGCCGTCTTACACGCCCGTGACGCGCCGCGCGCTCGTCATCGGCGCGGGCATTGCCGGCATCCAGACCGCGCTCGACATCGCGGACGCCGGCTATGAGGTGACGCTCATCGAGCGCGAGAGCAGCATCGGCGGACATATGGTCATGCTCGACAAGACCTTCCCGACGCTCGACTGCTCCGCCTGCATCTCCACGCCGAAGATGAGCGAGGTCGCCGCCCACCCGCGCATCACGCTCCGCACCGGCGCGGAGGTGGTCTCCGTCGGCGGCTATGTCGGCAATTTTTCCGTGACCATCCGGGAAAAGCCGAAGTATGTGAACCACGATCTCTGCACCGGCTGCGGTCTCTGCGAGACGAAGTGCCCGGCGCGGACCGTCAGCGCATTCGATCAGGGGCTCAGCCGCCGCCCGGCGATCTTCCGCCCGTTTCCGCAGGCGGTCCCGGCAAAGCCGGTCATCGACCCCGCCGCCTGCCGAAAGCTCTGCGGAACGGCAAAGTGCGGCGTGTGTCAGGCGCTCTGCCCGCTGAAGGCGATCAACTTCGAGGACACAGCGCGCGAGACGGAGGAGACTTACGGCGCGATCGTCGTCGCGACGGGCTACGAGGTCGTCGACTGGGCGTCGCTCTATCCCGAATACGGCGGCGGACGGCTGCCGGACGTCATCAGCGGACTGCAATTCGAGCGCCTTGTGAACGCCTCCGGTCCGACCGAGGGCAAGATCCGCCGCCCGTCGGACGGCGCGGAGCCGAAGGACGTCGTTATCGTCAAGTGCGTCGGCTCGCGCGACAAGAAAAAGGGCAGGGCTTACTGCTCCCGCGCCTGCTGCATGGTCGGCGCGAAGCACGCGCACCAGATTCTGGAAAAGATCCCCGGCTCGACCGTCACGATCTTTTATATGGATGTCCGCACCCCCGGCAAGGGCTACGAGGAGTTTTATGACCGCGCGCGGGGCGACGGCGCGCGCTATGTGCGCGGCCGCGTGGCGAAAATTTATCTCGAAGACGGAAAACTCGTCTGCCGCGGGGAGGACTCCCTCCTCGGCGAGCCCATGACCGTCAAGGCGGACATGGTCGTGCTGGAAACGGCGATGACCCCCGCCCCCGGCGTCCGCGCGCTCTGCACCGTGCTCGGCATCGCCGCGGACGATTACGGCTGGGTGCAGGAGGCGCACCCGAAGCTCCGCCCCGTCGAGACCCAGACGGCGGGCATTTATCTCGCCGGGACCTGTCAGGGTCCCAAGGACATCCCCGACACGGTGGCGCAGGCGAGCGCCGCCGCAGCGAAGGTCTGCATCCTGTTCAGCAAGACCGAGCTGGAGGCCTCGCCGATGATCTCCGCCGTGGACGAGAGCAAGTGCTGCGGCTGCGAAATGTGCGCGCGGTGCTGCCCTTACCGCGCCATTACGATGAAGGAGATCGAGTCCCGCGAGCCGGCACGCCGCGTGAAGCGCACCGTCGCCGCGGTCAACGCCGGGCTTTGTCAGGGCTGCGGCGCCTGCGCCGCGGCGTGCCGCACCGGGGCGATCGACCTGCGCGGCTTTACGAACGCACAGATCCTGAAGGAGGTGGATGCGCTGTGCCTGTGACGGAGGAAAAAGAGTGGACGCCCAGGATCCTGGCGTTCTGCTGCAACTGGTGTACCTATACCGGCGCGGACCTCGCGGGCTTGAACCGCATGAAGTATCCCGCCGACGTGCGCATCCTGCGCGTGCCCTGTTCGAGCCGCGTGAACCCGCAGTTCATCCTGCGCGCGTTCCAGCGCGGCTGCGACGGCGTGCTCGTCTGCGGCTGTCACCCCGGCGACTGCCACTATACGAGCGGCAACTATTTCACCCGGCGGCGCTTTCAGCTGATGAAGCGGCTGCTGGAATATAACGGCGTGGAGCCCGGACGCTTCACGGCGCGCTGGATCTCCGGCTCCGAGGCGGCAAAGTTCCGCGACACGGTCATCGACGCCGTGAACGCCATCTGCGAGCTCGGTCCGAACCGCGCCTTTGCCGAGAGGGGGGTGACGGACGATGACTGAGCTTGAAGTCCGGGATGCGCTGCGCTCTCGCGTCCGCACGCTGCTCGAAGCCGGCGAGATCGGCTATTTTATCGGCTGGGAGAACACCCGGCGCGAGGGCGTTACCCGCGCGGCGTTCATCACCGTGCCGGAGGAGGCGGAACGGCTCGTCTGGGACCGCCGCTGCGTCAGCTCCACGGCGAAGTATCTGCTCGCCGACCGCTGGCCCAGGCAGCGCATCGGCGTTGCCGTCCGCGGCTGCGACAGCCGCGCCGTGAACCGGCTGCTTGCCGACAGGCAGCTGCGGCGGGAGGACGTTTACCTCATCGGCCTGCCCTGCGCGGGCAAGGATAACCCCGCCTGCGCCCGCTGCACGCATAAAAACCCGCTCGTCTATGACGAGCTGATCGGCGACGTAGTCCCCGAAAACCCGGACGCGGACCGCTTCGGACGCATCGCGGAGATGGAGGCGATGCCGCTCGCGGAGCGCCGGCGCTTCTGGGAAGCGGCGTTTTCCAAGTGCATCCGCTGCTACGCCTGCCGCAATGTCTGCCCCTGCTGCAGCTGCCGCGAGTGCTACGCGGACCAGTACCGCACGGGCTGGCAGGGCAAGCAGATGAACACGGCGGAAAACCGCGTTTACGGTCTGACCCGCGCTTACCACGTCGGCGACCGCTGCATCGAGTGCGGCGAGTGCGAGCGCGTCTGCCCGGTGGACCTGCCCATCATGCTCCAGACAGGGAAGCTGCTGTGCGACGTGAACACGCTCTTCGGTCCGACGGAAAACGGTCTTTCCGCGGACGAAACGCCGGCGCTCGGCAAGTATGAGCTCGGCGATATGGACGACTTTATGTGAAAGGAAGGCGGAGAGAGATGAAACATCTGAAAAAAAGCGAGCTTTCCGCCCTGCTGACGCTGCTCGCCGCGGACCGCGAGGTCTTCGCGCCCGCGACCGCGGACGGCGTAAAGCGCTTCCGCCGCTGGGACGGCTTCGACCCGGAGCTCGGCGGCGAAAACGCCGTGTTCCCGCCGAAGGACATCCTCTTTCCCAAGACGGAGAAGATGTACAGCTACCGCCTCGGCGAAAACGCGGAGATCGACGACATCGCCGGCACGCCGCGGCGCTGCATCCTCGGGCTGCGCCCCTGCGACGTACACAGCATCGACTGCATGGACGCGGTGTTCTTCCAGAAGGGCTATGTGGACAGCTATTACGCCGCGCGGCGCGCAAACTGCCTGCTTGTGGCGCTCGCCTGCCCCGGCGCGGGGGAAAACTGCTTCTGCGAGGCGATGGGGCTCGACCCGAACCGCGCGCCGACGGCGGACATCCTGCTGACGGACGCCGGGGACAGTTACGCCGTCGCCGCGAACACGGACGCGGGCAGCACCGAGCTTGCGCGCTGGGCGCCGCTGCTCGCGGACGGACCCGATGCCGCGGGGGAGACCCACTGCCGCCTCGCGCCCCCGATGGACGATAAGCTGCCGGAGCGTCTCCGCGCGCTCTTTGACGACGAGGCGCTCTGGACGGCGGCGTCCCGCGCCTGTCTCGGCTGCGGCACCTGTTCCTTTGTCTGTCCGACCTGCTACTGCTTCGACATCAACTTTGCGGCGAAGCCCGACGGCGAGGGCACGGCGTTCCGCTGCTGGGACTCGTGCATGTTCAGCGACTATAACCAGAACGCCGGCGGCTACAACGCGCGCCCGACCAAGCGCGAGCGGCTGCGCAACCGCTATCTCCACAAGCTCGTCTATTTCCGCGAGCGCTACGGGATGACGCTCTGCGCCGGCTGCGGCAGGTGCATCGAAAAATGCCCCGGTCATCTGGACATTACGGAATTTATCAGCCGCGCGGCGGAGGTGACAAGATGATCCCTGTCGACCATTCCTGCTCCTGCGAAAAGAATAACCCGCTGCTCCCGCGCCTTTGCGTTGTGACGAAGATCACGCAGGAGACGCCGGACGTCAAGACCTTCCGCGTTCAGACGCCGGAGGGGGAGCGGCCCTTCCTGCCCCTGCCGGGTCAGCTCGGCATGTTCTCCGTTCCCGGCGTGGGCGAGGCGATGTTCTCCATCACCGCCTTCGGCGACGACTACATCGAGTCCGCCATCAAGGACGTCGGCGAGCTGACGGACGCGCTGCACGAGCTGCGCGTCGGCGACGAGATCGGGCTGCGCGGACCTTACGGCAACGGCTTCCCAGCCGAGGCGCTGCGCGGGAGCGACATTCTGTTCGTCGCCGGCGGCATCGGGCTTGCGCCCGTGCGCGCGCTTATCCGCTGGTGCGCGCTCCATCGGGAGGACTACGGCCGCTTCGACATCGTTGTCGGCGCGCGGACAAAAGCCGACCTCGCGTTCCAAAGCGAGCTGTTTGAGACGTGGCGTGCGATGGAAAACACCTTCGTCCACTGTACCGTCGACCGCGGCACGCCGGACTGGGACGGTCCCGTCGGCTTCGTGCCGGACTATGTGGAGTCCCTCGCGCTGCCGCCGGAGGGACGCAAGGTCGTCATGTGCGGTCCGTCCATCATGATCCGGCTCACGACCGAGCGGCTCGCCGCGATGGGCTATGCCCGCGGAGACATCATCACCTCGATGGAAACGCGCATGAAGTGCGGCATCGGCAAGTGCGGCCGCTGCAACATCGGGAGCAAATTCGTCTGTCTGGACGGTCCCGTCTTCACGCTGACGGAGCTCGACGAGCTGCCGCAGGACTAAAACGGAAAAGGAGATTTTCGCTATGAGAAAAATGTATTTCGCCATGATCCCGAAGCGCAGCGCGCTGGAGACGCTGCTCATCGCCGCCGGCGTCGGCGCGGGGCTCATTTACGGCTCGAAGAAGCTGCTCGGCGAGGAAAAGTTCAACGAGTACAAGACCCAGCTCAAGAACAAGCTCTACGCCGCCGGTGCGAAGGAGTTCGACCCCGCCGAGGAGACCGCGGCGCAGGCGGAGGAGGCGGAGGCGGACGCCGCCGCGAGCCGCGAGAGCGCCATTCTTGAGCGGATCAAAAGGGCAAGCGCGAAGGGCGTAGAGAAGATCCTGGGCTAAAGCCCCTCAACCGAGACCCGCTGCGCTTATGCTCTCGGTTGAAAAGGATTCACTCCGCTGGAGCGCACGCCCCTTCGGGGCGCACGTTCCCTCCGCGCAGAGTATTTTTCGGCAGGTACCCTAAAGGACTAGCACCGCTTTGCGGTGCGTCGCACGCTCCCGCCGAAAAATGGTCAAAACTTATTTGCGGCGTGCGCGCCGCAAACTTAAGCGAGGCTTTTTTAGCCCCGCCGCGGGAAAATGCGGCGGGGCAGAGGGCTTTGCGCCTATTTTTACGGGAAGGAGGACCGCTTATGGAGCTGCTGCGCGCGCTGTCGGGGCCGGTCGTCGGCGCGGTCATCGGCTATGTCACGAACTATATCGCCATCAAAATGCTCTTCCGGCCCCTGAAGCCGGTCTATGTTTTCCGCCGCCGTCTGCCGTTCACGCCGGGCATCGTGCCGCGGCGGAAGGATAAGCTGGCGGAAATACTGGGCGCGGCGGTCGTAGCGCGTTTTTTCAACGCGGACGATCTGGAGCTCGTGTTCACGTCGGAGAGCTTTTCCGACGCGGTCGCGGAGCGGCTGACGGATGTGCTGACCGGGGACGGAACGCTCGCCGCCGTGCAGGACCTGCTTCCGCCGGAGGGACGGGAGCGCGCCCGCGCTGCGCTCTGCGCCCGCGCCATTGCGGAGGTCTGTCTCGCGGAGCTCCCGGCGGAGCTGGTCCGCCGGGGCGGGGAGGAGGCGGAGCGGCTGCTGCGCGGTCCCGCCGCCGGGCGCGCTGCGCTTTCCGGCGCGATGGAGGCGCTGCGCGAGCCGCTCACGCGGCGGATGGAGGATATTCTGCTCGACGAGGGGCTTACTCTTTTCCGTCCGGCGGCGGACAGCGGGCTCGATAAGCTCCTCGCCGCCCCGGTCGGGGAGCTGACCGCGGAGGCGTTCCCGGACCGCGCCGCGCTGAAGGCAGCCCTCCGCGCGCTTTACGCACGCTTCATCGCCGCAAACGTCCGCCCCATCGTGGAGAGCATCGACGTCGGCGGGATGATCACGGAGAAGATCAAGCTCATGTCCGCCGCCGAGGTCGAGGCGCTCGTTCTCGCCGTCGTCAAGCGGGAGCTGAATCTGGTGGTCTGGTTCGGAGCCGCGCTCGGCGCGGTGATCGGGGCGGTGAATATTTTCGTATAACGGGGGTTTCTCGCCCACAAGGGCGAGGGGGTAGAATAGGTTTCGCGCCGTGCGCGGCGCGAGGATTAAATTTGTTTCGCGTCCGCGGGACGCGACTTACTTTCCCCCTGCGGGGAAAGTAAGCAAAGGCGCAGTTAAGGGAAAACCCTTTCGATTGGGTTTTCCCTTAACAATCCCTTTCCTGAACGACCAAGAGGGTCTGACGACCCCCTTGGATTCCCCCTAAAGTCGTGGCTGGTCCGGTTTTACTGGGGCAGTAGACGCAACTTGTGTCGTTTTGCTCCAACACCCAAGA
>CAVCTM010000009.1:0-37437 GCA_963605115.1 Pseudobutyrivibrio sp.
CAATCCCTTTCCTGAACGACCAAGAGGGTCTTCGACCCCCTTGGATTCCCCCTAAAGTCGGGGCTGGTTCCGTTTTACTGGGGTAGTAGAAATAAGCCGTGCAAACACCGGTTATGCACCCTCGACCAAAAAGTCAAAAATCAAATCCGCGGCGAAGCCGCGACCTCTATCTTGGCTCCCCTGAAAGGGGAGCTGTCAGCGCTCCGCGCTGGCTGAGGGGTGCCACGAGTTAGCTGAAGCTCCCGGAGGTGCTCCCGCAGTTAAAACGCTGGACCTCCGATGCGGGAGGGGTTCCAAGGGGATCGTAAGATCCCCTTGGTCGTTTAGGAGGAGGATTGTTAAGGAGGGACCCAATCGAAAGGGTCCCTCCTTAACTGTGCCTTTGCCTTCTTTCCCCACAGGGGGAAAGAAGGTCGCGTCCTGCGGACGCGAAACAAATTCAATTTAGCGCCCGCAGGCGCATTCAAATTTTCTCCCCCTCCCCGCCGTTCAGCGCCTCCGCCACAAACTCCACAGGAACGCCCATCCACTCCGCCGTCTGCGCCGGGGTCAGCCCCTGCGCCGCAAAGCGCCGGATCACCGCGTCCAGCCGCTCCGCCGCCTCGATCATGTGCCCGTCCGGGTCATAAAAGCGGATGACGCGCTGGCCCCACGGGTGCTCGTGCAGCCGGTGGACATAGCGGATCTCGAACCCCTCCAGCCGGCGGCAGAACCCCTCGATGTCCTCCGTCTCGAAATAAAGCTCCCCGGCGTTGCTCCGGAGCGTGACCGCGTCCGTACCGATAAAGCCCTCCCACGTCTCCAGCGTCTGCAAAACGAGCCCGCCGGCGAGCGTCACGCTCGCGCCGAAGTCGGCGACCGCGTCCAGCCCCAGCACCTCGCCGTAAAACCGCCGGCTGACGTCCATATCCCGCACCGCGATCAGGGTCCCTGCGTACTGCATAGCTTCCTCCCGTCAACGATATATGACGTTCGATGTATATTGCGCATTATACATAAGGAGGCGCCGCTTGTCAAGAGCCCCAGCGCGAAAAAACCGCCCGGATCATCCCGATCCGGGCGGTTATGGTTGGTTTTTTTACTCCTCGCGCTCCACCGCCTTGCGGTGGACGAAGCAGATGCCGGAAAACACGGCGAGCAGGAGCAGCAATATCGCCGCAAGCACAAGGTCGAAGCCCTCGCGCAGCAGCAGCACAAGAAACCCCGCGCCGACCGCCGCCGCCGCGAAATACCACCGCCGCGTCAGGTAACCCACATGACTCAAAACAAGCAGCGCCGCCGGCGTCACGACCCAGATGTAATAAGCCGCCGACCCATAAAGCACCCGATACCGCAGCACGCCCAAGAGCACAAAGCCCACCGTCAGGACCTCGGAAAAAACCGAGAGCCCGATATAATCCCGCCGACGCATGGTATTGACTTCCAATCAAGATTTATGATATATCGTAAATCCATCATACCATACTCCCCGCGCAGCTGCCAAGGGAGAATTTGATTATAGCGACAAACATGTCGATTGTAAACGCAAAAAACTTGTATAAATTATCCAAATTTCTTCCATTGCTTTTGAGTTCTTTCCCAAATTGACAGGCGACTTATCGCATGCTATACTGTCAGTGACGAATAGTAAACCTTCGAGGCAGAAAGGAATCGGTGGTGCCTATGCGTGCGTAATAGAAAAACAGGAGGTTCAAAGAATATGAAACGTGAGTCCTTCTTCGCCGGCATTCTGACACTTTCGCTCGCCTCTCTGCTTCTTCTGGGCGGCTGCGGAAAAACAGGCGGAATTCCGGAACCCAGCCTCCCGATGAGCGGTCTGGCGGGGGAAGTGTGTTTTGAGGTCACACCCGACCTGACCTTCCCGGCGGCGGACGAGATGGAGGTATTTCGTTTTGCGGCGCAGGAGCCCGGCGCACGCCTTGCCGAGGCGCGGGAAGTGCTCGGCATCGCGGAAAGCGACTTTGGAGAGAGCGCACAGAACTCTCTCGGAACGATCTACAGTCTCAGCAGCGGCGGACAGGACGCGACATTCTTCCTCGACAGTGCGACCGGGTATTGGCAGTACCGCTATTCGGGACGCGGCACCCCGGCATCGGAGCCGATCGGAAGGGAGAACGCGGTGGAAATCGCGAAGCAGTTTGTCGTAGAAAGCGGTTTGTTTGACGGTGACCTTGGCGAAGCGAGCGTTGGCACAGAGACACGCGGCAGCGAATTTGAGACCGGCGGCGAGCAGCTTCTGGCGTGGATCGTCAGCTTTTCTCCCCGAATCGACAGCACGCCGGTCTACGGCCTCTATCGGATCGTCGTGGATGTCGGAGCGGACGGAACGATCCGCGGCGTACTGAACCAGACGGCTCCGTTTGAGAGCGCCGGGGCAGTTTCTCTGAAAACGCGGGAGACCGTACTGGCGGAGCTTCAGGAGCAGCCTGACACGCTCTCTACCAATGTTGCAGGTCTGAGCGGAGCGGTAGTAAACGATTGCGAGCTCGCGTATTATGTGGACGGTTACGCCTATAACGGCAGGGCGTATATCTGTCCGGTCTATGTGCTCACCGGCACCGGGACCGCGGCTGACGGCAGCAGTGCAGGCTTCAGCATCACGCTGGACGCAGTCCAGCGCGGATAAGCTCCAGCCGAGAAGCGTAAAACCCGCCCGGATCGTTTGATCCGGGCGGGTCAGCTTATCAAAAGCCTATCAACGCGCTGCACCACGCCACTCGCCCCCCCAGCCGCTCAGCCGCGGGAGCACTTCTCCGCGTCGATGGCGAGCACCACCATCAGCGCGTACAGGGCGTTTTCCCGCTCCGCCACGTCGATGACGTAGGTGTCCGTCCAGTGAAACAGCTCCTTGGAGATCGAAGCGACCTGCCGCCCTTGGGCATCTGAGATGCTGTAGTCCCACTCCATGAAGCTGCCCTCCACCCGCCAGCCGTTGAAGTCCAGCGTGAACGACGGCCGCAGGAGCGTGAACTCCTTGCGGAGGGTGCCGACGCAGCGCTCCCCGACGTACAGGTCGAACTTGGGCAGAAGGGTGAGCACCTGCTGCTTCACCGTGGCGATGTGCCGCCCCGCGGGGTCGAGAATGTGGAGGCAGTGCCCCCACGCGAGCTTGCCCTCCACCGTGAACGCCACCGCGCCGTCAGCGTCCATGTGGTAGATGTCATAGCTGTCGAACCACGAAAACATCCGCTGCTTGAAATAGAGCTTCACGCCGACGCACCTCGCTTTCTGCCACAATTGTACCAGACCCCGCCCCGCCGCGCAAGCGTTTTTTCGCCGCAGCTGCGGCGGCGGAAAAACAAAAGAGCGCCGGAAGCCAAGACCTCCGACGCTCTTCGCCGCAGCCCGGCGCTTTTTTCGTGGAGCTTCCGGGTAGATCCGAACATGCGAAAATGATTCTTGAACGAAGAAATTCCGAAGCCTTTCCCCCGCCGCGAGGCACGCGGCGGGCGTTCAACCTCCTCGCGCTCATCATCGGCGCGGTGTTCCTTGGGACCACGTTTTTAGTCAGCACCCTCGCATGCCGCGCCGCCGCGGGCAGCGCGGCGGACGAGACGCTGGACTTTATGCGCGCGCAGGTCGTCCGTTATGACGGCTACGTCACGGACAGCCGCACGAAAAGCCTCGTCCGCCTGCTCGACAAGCTTCAGGCGCTCGGCGACCTGCTGGAGCTCAGCGGCGGCGATGGCTCCGAACTCCTCGCGCGCTACGCCGGCGAGCAGCGCATCAGCGCCGTCACGGTGCTGGACGCCGAGGGCGCGGCGTGCGCGTCGGTCGGCGACGCCGGGCTGATGACGGCGATGCTCGCATCCCCCGCCGTGCGCGAGATCGAAGCCTACCCGAAAAAATGCGTCCTGAACCAGTTTTCCGCCGGGGACGAGACCTATGACTTCGCCGCCGTTTCGCGGCGCGATGCGCCGGGGCTGCTCGCCGCCTGCGTGCGCAAGGCGGACGTCACCGCCGACGGCGGGGAGCTCTCGCTCGATTCGCTTTTCACGGACTACACCTTCGACATGAACGGCGCCGCCGTCGTCACGGACGATGAATATATCCTGAGTGCGAACCGGGAGCTGCTTTACGGCAGACCCATCACGGACGTCGATCTGCTCGTGCCCCACGGCATGCAGCGCCAGCGCGACGGGCTCTACCGCGCGACCTATCAGGGCAGAACGTGGTACGGCAAGCAGGCGCAGGTGCTGGACTATTATCTTTACGTCTATTTCCTCTCCGCCGAGGTCTTCGCCTCGCGGACGGTGTTTCTGGGCTACGGTCTGCTGGCGTATCTCATCCTCTGGCTCTGTTTCAGCTATCTGCGCCAGCGCTCGACCCGCGCCGCGCTGGAGCGCGAGCTCGTCTATCAGCGCGAGGTGGAGCGCTCCGCCGCGGACGCCGAGCGCGCCAACGCCGCCAAGACCGGCTTCCTGCGCCGCATGAGCCACGATCTGCGCACGCCGATCCACGGCATCCGCGGCATGGTGGAGCTCAGCCGCCGCTTCCCCGGCGACGAGGCGAAGCAGGAGGAATGCCGCGCAAAGATCATGGACGCCTCCGGTTTCCTGCTGGAGCTCGTGAACAGCATGCTCGACATGAGCAAGCTGGAGAGCGGCGAGGTGCGGCTCGAAAGCCGCCCCTTCGACCTCGGCGCGCTGCTCGATTCCCTCGGCGTCATCGCGGAAAACGAAGCCGCGTCCCGCGGCGTGCGCTACCGCTGCGACCGCAGCGGACTGCGCCATCCCGCGCTCATCGGCTCGCCGCTGCATGTGCAGCAGGTCTTGCAGAACATTGCGGTCAACGCCGTGAAATATAACCGCCCCGGCGGGTCCGTGACGCTCACCTGCCGCGAGATAAGCTGCGCCGGCGGCGAGGCGGAGATCGAGTTTGACTGCGCCGACACGGGCGTCGGCATGAGCGAGGAGTTCCAGTCCCGCGCCTTCGAGCCCTTCGCGCAGGAGTCCGATTCCTCCGGCGGCATCGGGCTCGGTCTCGCCATCGCGCGCGAGCTGACGGAGAAGATGGGCGGCACGATCGCCTTCACGAGCGAGCGCGGCGTCGGCACGACCTTCACCGTGACGCTCCGCTTCCCGCTGGACGCCGCCCCCGCCGCCGCGCCGGAGCCGGAGGACGCCTCGCTCGAAGGCTGCCGCGTGCTCATCGCAGAGGACACTGCGCTCAGCCGCGAGATCGCGGAGGCGCTGCTGCAAAGCCGCGGGGCGAAAACCGTGTCCGCCGCGGACGGACGCGCCGCGGTCCGATGCTTCGCCGAAAGCGCGCCGGGGGAATTTGACGTGATACTGATGGACGTGCTGATGCCGGAGATGGACGGCGTTGCCGCCGCCCGCGCCATCCGCGCGATGGACCGCCCGGACGCGAAGACCGTGCCAATCCTCGCCATGACCGCGAACGCCTTCTCCGACGACGTTCAGCGCTCGCTGGACGCCGGGATGAATGCCCACCTCACAAAGCCGCTCGGCGGCGCCGCGCTCGCCGCCGCGGTGCGGAAATACTGGAAAGGAGGCGGGGAGCCGTGAGCGAAAAGCAGAAGATCCTCATCGCGGACGATTCGGAGCTCAGCCGCGCGCTGCTGATGGAGCTGCTCGGCGCGGAATACGACTATCTCGAAGCGGAAAACGGCGCGGAGACCGTGAAGTGGCTGCAAGAGCGCGGCGACATCGACCTTTTGCTGCTGGACGTCTGGATGCCGGAGCCCGACGGCTTCGGCATGCTGGAGCTGATGAACCGCTTCCACTGGATCGAGGAGGTCCCGGTGATCATGATCTCCGTCGAGCAGGACGCCGCGTTCCATGCGCGGGCGTTTGAGCTCGGCGCGGCGGACTTTATCCGGCGTCCGTTCGACGGCGCGGTCGTGCGCCGCCGCGTGGAGAACACGCTGATGCTCTATGCGCGCCAGAAGCGCCTCACGGAGCTCGTCGGCGAGCAGGCCTACGCCCGCTCGCGTGAGAGCGGCATCCTTGTGGACCTGCTGGGCGGCATTCTGAGCGCCCACTGCGGCGAGGCGGCGGACCACGCCGCGCGCCTTACCCGCGCGAGACCGCGCTCGCGAGGATCCGCGCCCCGGCAGGCAGAGTAAGGTGACGGTGCTCGATATGCCGCGCCGCGCGGCTCACCGCCCGCACGCTCTGGTCCCGCCGCGCGCCGGTGACGCGCATCGGCGCGGAGGAGCTGGATGCGCTTCCGGCGTCCGTCCGCGCCGCCGTCGCCGATACGCGCATATCGGACTGACCGGAGCTCCGGCTCTCCGTCAGCATCGGCAGCGCCCGCGGCGCGCCCGCGCTGCGCGACGACCGCCCCGCCGCCTTCCGTGCCGCCCACACCCTGAAGGGGACCGCCGCGAATCTCGGCTTCGCCGCCCTCGCCGAAGCCGCGGGCGCCCTCACCGAGACCCTCCGCGCCGGGAATACCCCTGCTTCCGGAGAGATCGAGGCGATGGAAAAAGCCCAGCGCCGCGTGGTCGGGGCGATCGCGGGGCTTGGGAATGAGTGAATAAATATGCAGGGCGGCCTTGCGGACTGCGGTCCGAAAAGCAAGACCGCCCTGCCTAAACGACAGAGCGGTCTTTCCAAACCACCTCAGAGCCTTGCAAAAATCGCGCTTCCGCGCTTTTTCAGCCAAGCGTAGAAAAGCACATCCCCCGCGGCGAGGAGCGCGCTGACGGCGGCGAGGTAGCCCGCCGCGCCGAGGGCTTTTCCGAGCAGGAAATAGCCGCCCGCGATCACGATGGCTGCCGCCCAGCCGAGCAGCAGCGCGAGCATCACGCCGAGGCTCTGCTTGATGGGCGCGATCTCGCTCGTCCACGTGAGGTTCGGGCGACGGACGCCGACCGTGAGTCCGAGCAGCGCCGTGAACAGCACAAAGAGCAGCACGGTCAGCGCGCCGAGCGCCGTCGCCGCGCTCCACGGCGCGACCGCCGCGGTGCAGAGCAGGCAGAAAAGCGCCGGCGGCGCCGTCAGCAGCAGCTGGACGCGCAGCTTGGCGCGCAGCGCCTCCCACGGCTCCACGGGCAGCGACTGGACGATCCAGAGGCTCTTGCCCTCCAGCGAAACGGAGGGCGCGGTCGTGTCGTTCATCGTGGCGAGAAGACAGACCGCCGCAGCCAGCAGGACATAGAGCATATCGAGCTGCCCGTCGAACACCGCCGTGAGCATGATGGAGAGCTCGCCGCCCTTCCAGAGCGCGGCGACGCCCGCAAAGAGGAGAAAGAGCGTGCCGAGCCCGCAGTTGAGCATATAGTTCGGGCTCGCCGTGAAGCGGGAAAACTCCCGGCTCAGCAGCGCGGCGGGAACGGAGCGCAGCCGCATCTCGCCGCCGTGGTAAGCCTTGTGGCCGCTTTTGCCGCTCGCCGTCGCGATGCGCAGGAAGCTCCGCTGGAGCAGCAGCCACGTCAGCGCCGCAAGCGCGGCGACCGCCGCCGTCACGCCCAAAATCGCGCCGACGCTGCCGGCGCCGACTAAGCCGAAGGCATAAAGCGACCACGCCGCGCCGCGGATGCTCTCGCCGACCGCCGCGGCATTCGTGACGAGCGAGGCGACGAGCGTCTGTGCGCGGGCGCAGAGAAAATAGTACGCCCCGAAGACCACGAGCGAGATCACCACCGTGATAAAGCTCTTGTTCTTCAGCTTCAGGCTGATCTTCGCCACGACCCAGCCGAGCAGACAGGAGAGGATCAGCACGACGACGGACACGAGCAGCACCGTCAGCAGCCCGCCGGCGATGGCGAGCGGCGCGGCGGACACCGTGACCCAGTAGACGATGACCGCCGGGACGGTGACGACCGCGGAATACATCAGTCCCATCAGGTAAACGCTCACGAGCCGCGAGGCGATGATCGCGCGCACCGGGATGGGCAGTGAGAGCAGCAGGTCGTTGTCCTTCGCGAGATAGAGCCCGGAATAGGTATTGAACACGCTGCCGAACGCGCCGAGCAGCGTTGCGACCAGCCCCAGCATCGTGAAATAGAGCCAGTCCATCCCGACCGCGGCGAAGGGAGCGCAGAGCATGACGGAGAGGAAGGTGAATATGCCGCCGAGCAGCCCGACCATCAGCAGGACAAACAGCACGATGTAAGCCGCCGTCGAGCCCTTGGAGCGCAGCTTGTTCTTCTTCGCGTTGTAGAAGTAGCTCCGGAAGATCTCCGTCAGCTGCTTTTTGACGAGCGTTTTCAGCATGACGCATCCTCCAGCTCAAGGAAGACCTCCTCAAGCGAATCGTCGCCCTTGACCTCCTCCATCGTGCCGGAGCGGATGAGCCTGCCGCCCTTGATGATCGCGACCTTGTCGCAGAGCTTCTCCGCCACCTCCAGAACGTGGGTAGAGAAGAAGATCGCCCCGCCGCCGCCGCAGAGAGAGCGCATCATGCCCTTCAGAATGTGCGCCGCCTTGGGGTCGAGCCCGACGAAGGGCTCGTCCATGATCACAAGCCGCGGCGCGTGGAGCCACGCGGCGATGATGGCGAGCTTCTGCTTCATGCCGTGGGAGTAAGCCGCGATGGGCTGGGCGAGGTCGCCCGTCAGCTCGAAGGCGTCGGCGTACTGGCGGATGCGCTCGCGCCGCTCCGCCGCGCCGACGGCGAACACGTCCGCGATGAAGTTCAGGTATTTCTCGCCGGACATATAGTCGTAAAGGTCCGGATTATCCGGGATATACGCGAGAACGCGCTTGCAACCGAGCGGATCGGTGCGGAGGTCCTTCCCGTCAATGGTGATCTCCCCGGAATCGAACTGCAAAATGCCGACGACCGACTTCAGCGTCGTCGTCTTGCCCGCGCCGTTATGCCCGATGAAGCCGTAAACCTCCCCCGGCGCGATGTGCAGGCTCAGATCGTCCACGGCGCGCTTTTCGCCGTAAGTCTTCGTGAGATGCGAAATGTTCAGCATAGCGTTTCTTTCTCCTTTTCTTCCTTGTCTCCCAGAGATTCTACCACGCCGCAGACGCTTTGGAAAGAGGAAAATAAAATCTCAACGGTTTGGAACCCGTTGAGATTTTGAGCGTCTATACAGTGGGGTCATCCCCGGCTTTTTCCAGCGGATATGCCAGCCGACGCTCTGCCAGACCTGCGGCGGCGGAGGCTGCTGCGGCGGCGAGGGCGGGCAGCGCCCAGAGGGGCTCCCCTCCCGCGAGATATCCCGCGGCGAGCAGCGCCAGCGCCGCGGCTGCGGCAAAGGCGGCGCGGCAGAGCGCCGCGCTGCTCTCCCGGTATTGGCGCAGCTCCAAGCGCTGCGGCTGGGCAAAATAGCGCGCGAGCGCGAGGGCGCCGAAGCCGAGTGCGGCGACTGCGAGCGCCTGCGGCGCGGCGGCATACCAGCGGCGGTTTATGTCCAGCGGCTGCACGGCGCAGAGCACGAGCGCCCCGGCGCTCAGCAGCCAGAGTGCGAGATAGGCGAGGCTGCGCAGCAGGTGCCCCCGCGCCGTGCCGGGGCGGAGGCGATAATCGCCGCGGTAGCGCCGGACGACGCGGTTTCCCTCGCGTGTTTCCTCATAGTTTTCAAAGTATCGCTCATAGGCGCGGCTCGGCGTGCGCCGCTCCGTCTGATGCAGTCCGAATTTTCTGAGGCTCTCGGACAAGCCGCTCCGGTCGTCCTTCATCAGAGCGCAAAGTGGTCCATCCCGCGGCGGATGGCGTCGTCCCAGAAGGCGAAGGAGTGCGCCGGACCGTCGCGCAAGTCGAAGGCGACGTCCTTCGCGCCGATCGCGAGCGCGTGGCGGCGGAACTCCGCGAGCGCGGCGTCGCCGCTGCTGCCGGTGAGGTAAACGCGCGGGAGCGTACCCTCCGCGGCGGCGTCGTCGAAGCGGGCGCGGGTGTGCTCGCCGGAGTCGAGAAAGTCCCCGACGGTCTCGTGCTTCGCGATGAGGTTCAGCTCCTTGGTGCGCAGCGGACCGGGCGCGCCGTAAGCGCTGTGGAAGGTCACGGGGTCCGCTGCCGCGGCGCGGCGCAGCTCCGGACCGGTGAGCGCGCGGTAAGGCTCCAGAAAGCGGTAATCGAGCGGCGCGCTGGAGAGCGGGATGACGCCGCCGAACTCCTCCGGGTGCGCGAGCCCGTACATCCAAGCGGCGTTGCAGCCCATGGAGTAGCCCGCGATGAAGTTGTCCTCCCGCCGCGCCGAGCCATGGAGATAGCCGCGCACAAAGGGCATCAGCTCATCAAAGAAAAAGTCCTGAAAGAAAAAGCCGTCGGCATACTCCGGGTGGTTCGCGAAATCGCTGTTCGGCGCGTTCGGGATGACCGCCATGATGCCGCGTTCGAGGCAAAAGCGCGCCACATTGCTGCCGCGCAGCCAGTCGCGCCCGCCGTTCAGCCCGCCGTGGAGCAGCCAGAGCACCGGGTGGCAGCGGCAGCCCGTGTAATATTCCCCCGGCTCCTCCCCCGCCGGGATGTCCGGCAGGATGACCGTGATGACCGTCGGTCCGTGGAGCCGGACGGAATTCAACTCGATGGTAAGCTCGCTCATCGCTTTTTTTGCTCTCCCCTCTCAAGAAAATGCGCCGCGCGCGTTTTGTCAGTCGGCGTCGTCCGGCTTGCCGGAATACTCCGCGTAAAGCTCCGGCAGGAACTTTCCGAGCTGCTGCGCCTCCACGGTGGTGTGGGTCAGCGCCATGCGCAGCCATTCCTCGCCGAACATATATTCCGGCGTGGTCTCGTCGCGCCAGATCTTTCCGTCCTTGACGCCGTAGCCGATCCATTCGAGCGTGACCTTTTCCATGCCGCCCGTCGGACAGGGGCGGGACATGGTGAGGCAGAGGTGGGAGCCGCCCATCTTTCTGCCGAGATGGGTGTAATCGTTCCCGTTGATCTCATAGAAGGTCTCCACCGCCGGGTCGATCCACACGCCGGCGTCGTTGAACTTCCGTTCCTCCTCCTCGGTCAGACCGAGCGCGCGGAGGTCCACCGCAGTGCGGACCGTGAAGTAAAAATTCTGCTGCGCGGGGTCGAGCTCCAGCGCCTCGATGGTGAACACACCGCCGAACTTGTCCCTGCCGTTGAGAAAGCCATGGGTGATGTGGCAGGGCGGACACCAGATCTTGTAGCGCAGGTTGCCGCAGCCTTCGGGCTGGCTCTTCGACGGGATGTTGATCCAGCGGAAATACCACTGCATCATCTTCGGCGTGGCGTTTGCATAGTGGCTGTAGGTCGCGAGATAGCCGGTGCCGTCGTCCATCGTGCGGTAGCCGAAGACGGGGCGGTCATACTGTCCGGGGAGCTGGAGGTGCTTTTTCCACTCCGCGGCGGTCAGCGTCTGGTCCTGCCGCAGGGGACCATGGTCCATGATCTCCTGAAACAGCGGACCGAGCCCGCTGAGGGGCAGGTCGTAATATTTGCAGAGCGGCAGCGCGCGCTCCGCCGGGGTGAGTTCGGGTCGGTATTCGATATTCATGCGGGATTCCTTTCTCTTCAAAAATGCGGGTTTCCGGGCGGCGGTGCCCTTGGCTTACGCCAGCTCCTCGGCGCGGCAGCAGGAGACGAAATGTCCGGTCTCGATCTCGCGCAGCGTCTGCGTTTCATGGCACGCCTCCGCCGCGTAGGGGCAGCGGGGCGCGAAGCGGCAGCCGGGCTTCGGGTCGATGGCGGAGGTGATCTCGCCGCGCAGCTGCACGCGCTGCATGGGCTGGAAAATATCCGTGGACGGGATGGCGGAGAGCAGCGCCTTCGTGTAAGGGTGCGTCGGGCGGCGGAACAGCTCCTCCGTCGGGCTCTTTTCCAGAAGCTGGCCCAGATACATCACGCAGATGCTGTCCGAAATGTGGCGCACGACGGAGAGGTCGTGGGTCACGAACATATAGCTGAGCCCCTTCTCCTCCTGAAGGTCCATGAGCAGGTTCAGCACCTGCGCCTGAATGGAGACGTCGAGGGCGCTCACCGGCTCGTCGCAGACGATGAACTCCGGGTCGAGCGCGAGCGCGCGGGCGATGCCGACGCGCTGGCGGCGTCCGCCGTCGAGCTCGTGCGGGTAGCTGAAGCGCAGGCGCTTGTCGATGCCGACGAGCGCCATCAGGCGGTCGGTCTGCTCGTCGATCTCGCTGCGGCTGCGGCCGCCGGCGATGCGGAGCGGCTCCTTGACCGTCGTGTCGATGCGCTTGCGCGGGTCGAGCGAGGAAAACGGGTCCTGAAAGATGATCTGCGCCTTTTCGCGCAGCTCGCGCAGGGCGCGGCCGCGGACGTGGGTGACGTCCCTGCCATTCATCAGCACCTGCCCGTCCGTCGCCTCTAAAAGCCGGATGATGGTCCTGCCGAGCGTGCTCTTGCCGCAGCCCGATTCGCCCACGACGCCGACGGTCTCGCCGCGCCCGATGGCGAACGACACATCGTCCACGGCGTGGACCGTGCCGGTCGGGGTCTTGAAATATTTTTTGAGGTTTTTGACTTCGATCAGCGTATCCATCTTCTCATACCTCCCCGGCGCGGCGGCAGCGGCACCAGTGTCCGTTTTCCATCTCCACGACCGGCATTTTTCCGCTCCGGCACGCCTCCTGCGCGTAAGGGCAGCGCGGGTGGAAGGCGCAGCCTTCGGGCAGCGCGGTCGGGTCCGGCATGGAGCCGAAGATCGGCTTTAGCCGCCGGCTCCCGGCGTTCATGCTCGGCAGGGAGCCGAACAGCCCGCGCGTATAGGGATGGGCGTTGTGCACAAAGATCTCATACTTGCTGCCGTATTCGATGATCTCTCCGGCATAGACGATGGCAACGGTGTCGCAGTTCTGCGCCACAACGCCGAGATCGTGGGTGATGAGGATGGTGGAGGTGCCGTATTTCTCCTTCAGCCCCGCCATCAGCTCCAGGATCTGTGCCTGAATGGTGACGTCGAGCGCCGTCGTCGGCTCGTCGGCGAGCAGCAGCTCCGGATTGCATGCGAGCGCCATGGCGATGACGATGCGCTGCTTCATGCCGCCGGAGAACTCGTAGGGGTAGTTATGGAAGCGGTCACGGCTGATGCCGACGAGGTCGAACATTTCGAGCGCCTTTTCGCGGGACTGCTCGGCGGTAAAGTCGTTATGCAGGGCGATGCCCTCCTCCACCTGCCTGCCGACCGTGATGACGGGGTTCAGCGCCGTCATCGGGTCCTGAAAGATCATGGCGATCTTTCTGCCGCGGATATGGAGCATATTGCCCTCCGGCTCCCGGAGCAGGTCCGTGCCGTCAAACCGGATCTCGCCGCCGCGGACGCGGGCGGGCGGGTTCGGCAATATGCGGAGGATGGAGCGGGCGATGGTCGTCTTGCCCGCGCCGGTCTCCCCGACGAGGGCGAGCGTCTCGCCCTTTTTCATATCAAAGGACACGCCGTTCACGGCGTGGACCACGCTGCCGCCCGCGGTGTATTCCACCACAAGGTCGCGCACGGAGAGGAATTTTTCTTCGTTCATGCCGCTCGCCTCACTTTCTCAGCTTGGGGTCCAGCGCGTCGCGCAGACCGTCGCCCAGCAGATTCGCCGCCAGCACCGTCAGCGCGATGAAAACGCCGGGGAAGATGATCATATAGGGGCAGCTCATGATATAGTTCCGCGCGCCGGAAAGCAGCGCGCCCCATTCCGGCGTGGGCGGCTTGACGCCGAGTCCGATATAGCTCAGCGACGCCGCCATGGTGATGTTGTCGCCGATGCCCATGGTGAGGCAGACGATCATCGGGGAGCAGGTGTTCGGCAGCAGGTGGCGGAACATGACGGACATGCGCGAGCAATTGATCGCCTCGCACGCCTCCAGATATTCCGCGCTGCGCTCCGAGAGGATCTGTGCGCGCATGATGCGCACGCTCGCGGGCACCTGACTGATGGAGAGCGCGAGCACGGTGTTCACGAAGCCGTCGCCCAGCGCGACGGAGACGATGATGCAGAGCAGCACGCTCGGCAGCGCGCTCAGCACGTCCATAGCGCGCATGATAATGGTCTCGACCCAGCCGCCGAAATAACCGGCGAAGCAGCCGAGCACGATGGCGACGATCGTGGAGAAGATCGACGCGGCGAAGCCGAGCGCCAGCGAGTAGCGTCCGCCGTAAAGCAGGCGGGAGAAGAGGTCGCGCCCCATCTGGTCCGTGCCCATAATGTGGGCGGCGGAGGGCGGCTGCTTCATTGCCTTCAGGTCCGGCTCATTCGGTCCGTAGGGCGCGATGACCGGCGCCAAAAGCGAGAGCAGGATGATGAGCACGAGCAAAACGGCGCCGAGCTTCGCGGCGGGAGAGCGGACCGTGCCCTTCAGAATGTCGAGGAACATCGAGGGCTTTTTGATCCTTTTGCCCTGCGGGGCGGGTCTGGTTTTCTGTTCCGTCATCGTCTTTCCTCAGCTCCTTCCGCTCGCAAATTTTGCCTTGACGCGCGGGTCCACCGCAGCGTAAGTCAGGTCCACCGCCAGCATGATCAGGGAGATGACCACCGCGAAGAAGAGCACGCAGGCGCGCACCGCGGGGTAATCGCGCGTGTTGATGGCGGTCAGCAGATAGAGCCCGACACCAGGGATGGAGAAGATGGACTCGATGACCGGGCTTCCGGCGATGACCGCCGCGAGGATGCGCCCGATGTTCGTGATGGTGGGCATCAGCGCGTTCGGGAGCATGTGCTTATAGATCACAGTGCTTTCCTTCAGACCCTTGGCGCGGGCGGTCGTGATATAGTCCGCGCGCAGGACCTCCACGATGCTGTTGCGCCCGAAGCGCGCGTTCACGGCGATGCCGGTGATGGCGCTCGCGATGATGGGCATGATGTAGCACTGCCAGGTGTCGATGCCGTAGTTCGGCAGGATCCGGAGCTTGGCGGAGAAGAGGATGATCATCATCAGCGCCACCCAGAAGTTCGGCGCGGCGATGAAGATCATCGCGATCGCCATGACGAGCGAATCCTGCCAGCGGCCGGCGTGGACGCCGGCGAAAATGCCCATCAGCAGTCCGATGACGAGGTTGATGACCATGGCGGAAAGCCCGATGATCAGCGTGTAGGGCATGCGGTTGGCGAGCTCCCGGAACACGGGAGTTCCGTAAGTCCACGAGTTTCCGAAGTCGAAGCGCAGGAAGGTTTTGTACATAAAATCGCCGAGCTGGACCAGATAGGGCCGGTCGATGCCCAGCTTGGCTGCCATGGCAGCCTTTTCCTCCACGGTCGCGTTCGCGCCCATCAGCGCGTCCGTCGGGTCCGCGGGGGTGAAATAGAGCACGGTGAAGATCAGAAACGCGGTCACGATCACGATCAGCACCGTTGCCAGAAGGCGTCGCAGAATAAATTTTCCCATAAATAACAGCTCCTCTAACAAGGGTCAACCGAGACCCGGCTTCGACGCGCCGAAGGCGCTAGTCCTTTAGGGCGTTGGGCTCTCGGTTGAAGGGGAACGCTCCGCTGGAGCGCACGCCCCTTTGGGGCGCACGTTCCCGCCGCGCAGAGAATTTTTCGGCACGCGCCTGTCGCGCCGAAAAATGGATCGAGCCCTATTTGCGGCGGGCGCGCCGCGAACTCTGCGAGGCTTTTTTTATGAGCCCTCCCCGGCAAAAGCCGGGGAGGGCTTTGGGGCTATGTGTGCAGTGCTCAGACGTTATACTCGCAGCAGTGCGGCAGGATGACGCTGTCCCAGTAATAGAAGCCGGTAACAGCATTGCTCGCAACGGCGGAGGAGTTCATGTACATCAGGACGTAGTGGTAGCCCATCTCGGTGATATACTCATAGATGGCGGTCAGGTTCTCCGGCGTGTGGGTCGCGGCGGAGTTGGCCTTGCCGAACAGCTCCCAGAGCTTCTCGTCCACAACGAAGCCGTTGGAGTATTCGCCGCCGAAGTCGGTGGTGTTGTAAAGGCGGTTCATGGAGTTGACGATGAAGGAGCCGCCGGCGTTCGTGACGTTGATGTCCCACTTGCTGGAGTCGGTGGAGTAGGCGCTCTGGATGGCGCTGTCGATCGGCTCAATCTCGCACTTGACGCCGATCGCATCCCAGAAGATCTGGATCATCTCGGCCATGTTTTTATACGCCTCCTCGCTGAGGCAGGTCATGTGCAGGGTGCGTCCGTCATAGCCGCCCTCCTTCAGGAGCTCGGCAGCCTTCTCCGGGTCATAGGTGTTGTAATAGGTCTCCATGTTCTCCCATGCCTTCACATAGTCCGGGGAGGCGGGGGAGCCGTAAGCCACCGTCGGGGAGGAGCCGTTGATGATGGTGGAGAGCGCGGCGGAGTCGATGGCGTAGAACAGCGCCTTGCGCACCTCGGCGCTCGGAATGGTCTCGCAGTTCACGAGCAGAACGTAGATCTCGTTCGTCGCAACGGAGGCGGTATAATACTTGGGATCGGCGGCGAACTGCTCAAAGTTCTCCGCGGGAACGTTGGAGCTGATGTCCAGAGAGCCGTTCTGGAGACCGACGACGTTCTGCGCGCCCTCGGTGACGATGTTGTAGACGATACGGTCGGCGTTCTGCTGGCGCATGGCGGTCGGCTCGGCGTTCCAGTAGTCCTCGTTGACCTCGACGACGATCTTGGAGCCGCTGACGTATTCGACCAGCTTATACGGACCGGTGGCGACCGGCGCGGTGGCGAACTTCTCCTGATTCCAAGCCGCGCGGGTGTAGAGCTGGACGTTGCAGAGCACGTGGTCCAGACCGGCGACGGCGGTGTTGGGACCGTTGAAGGTCATGACGAGCGTGGTGGCATCCTTGGCCTCAATGCCCTTGAAGTTGTTGAACTTCACGGCGAAGCCGGAGTTCACATAGTTTTCGTAGCAGAACACGACGTCCTCGGCGGTCAGGGCGTTGCCCTCCCAGTCCTTGACGTTGTCGTGGAGCTTGATCTCCCATGTCGTCTCGTCGATCTCGGTGTAGCCGGTGGCGACGTTCGGGACGTACTCGCCGTCGATGAAGTCGAACAGGGTGTCATAGATGGCGGCGTAGGAGATCTTGCGCTGGTTGCCCTTGGAGTCCCACGGAAGCAGGTTCACGGGGTCGGCGGGCAGGGCGAAGGTAACTTCGTCGATGCGGCCGTTGCCGTCCGCGTCGCGGGAGGAGTCGGGCTGGTCGGTCTTGCCGGGCTGGTCGTTGTTTCCACTGGGAGTCTGGGTGTCCGACGGGGTCGTTGTCCCGCCGCCGCACGCCACGAGCGCAAAGCACATGACGAGCGCGAGGATCAGAGCGATGAGCTTTTTCATTTTGTTCTCCCTTTCGAAAATGATTTTCAGCCGCGCCAGCGTGGGGACCGCGGCTTCGTTCATAATATTGCACAAAAGAACCTGCAAAATCAAGGGCTATGATTATGCAAAAATCCAGCTCATTTATTCGTGCAGGAAATAAATGGCACGTTTCGCGCGGAAATCGCCCCGCTTCCGGCGGACTTATTCGGAAGAAAAATAAGTCCCGGAGGGAATTTGAATTGATTTGCCGCCGCGCCCTGCGATAAAATGAGACCATCAAAAACACACGCAGGGAGGACGAGCGCCCATATGGAGCCTTACACGAACATTCAGAGCATCATCGCCTTCACCGAGATCCTGCCGGACGGCCAGCGCTGCACCGCCGCGATCGTGCGCTATGCCGACGCGCTGGATGCGCGGAGCCTCACGAAAGGGAGCTTCACCGTCGCCGGGCGGACCGTCACGGACGTTTACGCCGGCTTGAAGCCCGCGCGCGGTCATCGCGGCGGCGGCAACTACGCCGTCATCGAGCTGGATCCGGACGAGCCCGCGGCGGACACGCTGACGCCCATCCCCGGAACGAACCGCGCCCGGCGCGGCGCGCTCACGCTCTCCGTGCGCCAGACCGAGCCGCTGCGCAGCTGCTCCGGCGCGATCCTGCCCGCGTGGGACGCGCCGCGGGAAAGTGACCGGGAAGTGAACGCCATCGCGGACGAGTTTGAAAAGCTGACCTATCACGACGCGGAGACCGGCATCGACATGCCCTACCGCCTCTACGCGCCCGACCTCGCCCCCGGCGAGCAGGCGGGGCTCATCCTCTATTTCCACGGCGGCTCCGAGATGGGCGACGACAACGAGATGCCCCTGCTGCGCACGCAGGGCGCGTCCTGCTGGGCGGAGCCGGAGCAGCAGGCAAAGCACCGCTGCTTCATCCTCTCCCCGCAGTATCCCTTCCCGGAGCACAACTGGATCGACCCGGACACCTACGAGGCGGGCAAATACCTCCCCGTGGTCTACCGGCTCGTGCTCAGCTACGTAAAGAACTGCCCGGTCGACACCGCGCGGCTTTACGCCTCCGGCATGTCCATGGGCGCGATGTGCTGCTGGCTCATCAATTACCGCTACCCGGACATGTTCGCCGCCATGCTCTGCACGGTCGGGCAGGGCGACTATGAGCGCGTCGGCGTGCTGAAGGACAAGCCCATCTGGGCGTGGAACGCCGAAAACGACGACAAGTCAGCCGAGGGGCTCGGCGAGATCATGAACAGCTTCGAGCTCGCCGGCGCGCGCGTCGTGCGCGAAACGTGCAGCGGCTCGGCGTCGATGGCGGAGCTGGAGGAATTTGCCCGCTGCTCGCTCGCGAAGCCGGGGCATATCCGCCACACCCAGTTCGCCGAGGGGACGCTCGGCGAGGAGTGGGCGCACTACGGCTGGAAGCAGGTCTACCCGAACCGCGTCGTGCGCGACTGGCTCCTCAGCCACCGCAACGCCGCTTACAGCGACCGCGAGGCGCCGACCGCCATCGCCCACGTGCTGACGCCGCGGCGTCTCCCGTTTGAAAAGCGCGTGCTCCAGGTCAGCGCCGGAAACCGCCACACGCTCGTGCTGACGGACGAGGGCGTGTTCGGCTGGGGCAGCAACGTGAACGGTCAGCTCGGCGTCTCCCCGGAGGCGCTGCGCGCCACGGCGGGGGAAGCCGTCTGTGTCTGCGCCGGCGGCGGCGCCGCGAAGGTCTGCGCCGGAAATAATTTCTCCGCCATTCTGCTGGAAAACGGCACGGTGCTCACCTGCGGCGACAACGCCAAGGGGCAGCTCGGCCGCGGCAGAGCGGGCGCGTTCACGGGTCTTGCGCCCGTGGAAGGGCTCGACGAGGTGCAGGACATCGCCTGCGGCACGAACGTGCTGCTCGCGCTGCGGCGCGACGGCACGGTCTGGACCTGCGGCGACAACAGCACCGGTCAGCTCTGCGACGGGACCTATCTCAAGCGCTTTGCCGCAAAGCCCGCCCTGTTTGCCGACGGCAGCGTGATGCGCGGCGTCACTGCCATCCGCGCCGGGATGCGCACATGGTTTGCCCTGCGCTCCGACGGCACGGTCTGGGCGGCGGGCAACGGCGAATACGGGCAGCGCGGCGACGGCACGGAGGGCCACGGTCCCGCGCCGAAGGCGCCCGGTCTCGTCCTTTGTCCGGACGGCGCGCCGCTATGTGGCGCGGTCTCCATGGGCGCGGCGCGCTGCTGCTCCTTCGCGCTGATGGCGGACGGCACGGTCCGCGGCTGGGGCTGGAACCGCCACGGCGACCTCGGCATGGGCGACGACGTTTACCGCATCCTGCCCGAACCGGTCCCCGCGCTGCGCGGCATCCGCGCCGTCGGCTGCGGCATGAACCACTCCCTCGCGCTCGACGGCGAGGGCGGCGTCTGGAGCTGGGGCTTCAACCACGGTATGGGCGAGGGCGTCCTCGGCCACGGCGACGAGCGCGACCGCGCGCTGCCGGAGCGCATCGCCGCGCTGCCCCCCATCGCCGCGGTCAGCGCCGGCTATAACTTCAGCCTCTTCCTCGACACGGAGGGCAACCTCTGGGGCTGCGGCTGCGCCAACCACGACCGCCTGCTTTCGCTGAGAGAAAACTGAATTGCGCTGCGCGCTCAACCGGGACCCACTTCGTTGGGCTCCCGGTTGAAGGGGAACGCTCCGCTCAGCGCACGCCCCGTTGGGGCGCACGTTCCCTCCGCGCAGAGTATTTTTCGGCACGCACGTGTCGCGCCGAAAAATGAATTGGAATCTTTCGCGCCTGCGGGCGCGAACTCTGCGAGGCTTTTTTGATAACCTGAAACGCCGCCCGGATGCTCTGCATCCGGGCGGCGTTCTCCATGCCGCTTTACGCAAGCGTCTCTTTATACATCGCGAGAAAATTCCTCGCGTTTTCGCTGAGCTCCTCGTTTTTGAGGTAAGCGAGGGAGATATGGGTGCGGCAGGCGGGGGTGACGGGGACGGCACGGACGAGATCGAGACTGGTCGCGGCGTTCAGCTGCTTGTCGAAGAGCAGTCCGACGCCCATGCCGAGGCTGATGCAGTCGATGAGGTGGCTCACATTGTGGTCCCCTAAAATGACGTGGGGCTCAAAGCCGACGCGCATGCAGGCGTTGGAGATGATGTCGTAAACGAGCGTCTCCTGCGAGAGCGTCAGGATGTCCTCGCCGCGCAGGGCGGAGAGCGGGAGCTGGTCGAGCACCGCGACGGGGTGCTCCGCCGGGACGACCGCCATCAGCTCGTCGACCGTAAAGGGCAGGCGCACGAGCTCATCCTCCGCGCCGAGGCGCTGCTCGCGGATGAAGGCGAGCTCGCACTCGCGCATGCGCAGCTTGTCCGGCACGCTGGCATTGTAGATCGGCGAAACGAGGACGCTGCACTCCGGATAGCGCTGCCGGAACCGGTGCAGCACGTCCGTGATGTGATACATCGACATGGCGGGAATGGTCGAGATCTTCAGAACATTGTCCCGCTCGCGCTTTTCCGCGAGCAGGAAGTTATTGAACTGCCCGGAGAGCTCCAGAAACTGCTGGGCATACGGCACGAGCATCTTTCCGTAGCGGCTGAGCCGGACATAGCGCGTCGTCCGCTCGAAAAGCGGGACGCCCAGCTCGTTTTCCAGCGTCATGATATGGCGCGACAGCGTCGGCTGCGACACAAACAGCAGCTCCGCCGCCTCCAGATAGTTCTCCGTCCGCGCCAGAACGAGAAACTCACGCATCAGCCGGATATCCATCTCCTCGCCTCCCTTCCTGCAAAATATTATAGCAAATTCGCACAAAAGATGCAAGAGAAAGCACAAGTGCCTTTTGACTTTTCCCTAATTTTATGCAGAAGCTTGATAAACGCCGGGGCAAAATGAATTGCCAAACGGCGGCGGCGCGGTTAAAATGAGAGCATGGAAAAAGCGCTTCCCCCCATTTTCAAACTACAGGAGGAATCTGAGATCATGACAGCTGCCGCTTATCAAGCCGCCTTCGTCCGCGTGGCGCCGCGCGTTCCCGGCGTGCTCTATACCCCCGCCGTTCCCGGAGAGAGATCGCGCCTCGGCGTCATCGCCATGCACTGCGAGGCGGACTATCTGGACCACTCGATCGGTCCCGGTCTCTCGAAGCGCGGCTACACCGTGCTCTGCGCCAACACGCATGACGACGCGGATTCCGCCGCCTCCAAGATCCGCGACGTGGGCGCGGCGATGCGCTTTCTGCGCGCGCTGCCCGGCATCGAAAAGGTCGTCGTCATGGGTCACAGCGGCGGCGCGACGCTGATGAGCGCGTATCAGGCGGTCGCGGAGCACGGACCGGCGGTGTTTCAGGGTCCGGAAAAGCTCATCCCGCTGCCCGCGGAGGGGATGGACGGTCTCATCCCGGCGGACGGCTTTCTTGGTCTGGACTCCAACTGGGGCAACGGCGCGATGCGCCTGTTCGGGACAGACCCCGCCATTCTGGACGAGCAGAGCGGCGTGAAGATCGACCCCGCGCTGGACGCCTTCAGTCCCGCGAACGGCTGGACGCCGGAGGGTGCGCACTATTCCGACGAATTTCTCGCCCGCTGGTTTGCCGGTCAGCGCGCGCGGAACGAGCGCCTCATCGCCCACGCGCTGGACCGCCTCGCCGTGCTGAACGCCGGAAAGGGCTATTATCTGGACGATGAGCCGATGATCGTCCCCGCATCGGTGCTGTTCGGACCGAACAACAAGCTCTTCCCGCAGGACGTCCGCCTGCTCTCCCGCACGGCGGAGCCGCGGACGCTCATCCATAACGGCGGCACGGCGACGACCGAGATCGTCCACACGCTCCGCCGCCCGTGCCACCTCCAGAGCTGCGCGCCCTATCTCTTCCGCGGCGCGATGCACACCTCCGTCAAAAAATTCCTCGACTCCTGGGCGGTGCGCACGGAGGAAGGCTATCACTACGACGACCGCCGCACCTACGGCATCGACTTCCACTCCGCTTACACCTGCACGCCGGGCAACATCGCCCACGTCACGGTCCCGACGCTCATCCTCGGCATGACCGCGAACTGGGAGTTCTCCGCCGTGGAGACCATCTTCCAAAACAGCGGCGCGGCGGACAAACAGTGCGGCTTCATCGAGGGCGCGGACCACGATTTTTACACCGACCACGCCGCTGAACGCTTCCCCGGCGAGTTCGGCGACACCACGGAGACCACCTACGACTACGTTGACAAGTGGCTGACCGCCCCCGGCAGATTCTTCTGAAGCCGGAGCAAATAGCCTCGCAGAGTTCGCGCCCGCAGGCGCGAATAAAACTAAACTATTTTTCGGCAGGGCGTGTACCTGCCGAAAAATACTCTGCGCGGAGCGAACGTGCAAGCGCCCTGCCGAACGGCAGGGCGCTTGTGCGCTGAGCGGAGTGAAATTTTTTCGACCGGGAGCCCAGCGTAGCGGGTCCCGGTCGAGATTTTTCAAAACTTCATCAGATCCGGGTCGGACTCGAACATGAATTCCATATACTTCTTGTAGTTCTCCTCGTCGAGCTCGCCGAAGACGCGGATCTTCTTGTCGTCCATCTCGTAGGACAGTCCCTTGCAGTCCTCGCAGAGCTTTTTCGCGGTGTTGGTCATCACGATATCGAAGAGCTTGCTGCCGGTGCGGTAGAGCACGTATTCAACCTTATGGGTCTCGTTGATCGCCATAATTTTCATACCTCGCTTTTTTCGTTGTTTTTACGGACACAGGCGCGCAGAAGCGCCTCTATCCGTCTCTTATTCTACCGGAAAATCCCTGCAAAATCAACGTTTTTATATCTTTTGTGAAAAAAAACGAAAATCCGCCGCTTTGCTATGGAGAAAAACGCGGCGGTATGCTAAAATGGGAGCGCACATATTTTTCGGAGCGGAGAAAAAGGCGATGGAGCTATATTTAAAAGGACACGATTATAAATACGCGGTGGAGCAGATCCTGCTGATGCTCTTCCCGGACGAGCGGCCGGAGTATCCGCCCTATACGACCGGGGGCTTCCGCGCCCGCGTCAGCCTGCGCGAGGCGGCGCAGTATGTCACGGCGGACACCGTGATCTACCGCGGCATCGAGCGCTACGTCGGGCGCGCGCGCGTCGCGCGCAGCGAGCTGTGCGGCGCGGTGGTATCGGAAAGGCTTAAGCAGCGTATCATAAAGCAGAGCTTTTACCGCGCGGGCGTTCGCTGTCTGGGCAAAAAGCCCGCGTGGGGCGCGCTCAGCGGCGTCCGCCCGGCGAAGCTGCTGCGCAATCTGCTGGACGAGGGGCTGGACGAGAAAACAGCCTGCCGCCGCTTCCGCGAGCTCTACGACGTGTCGCCGGAGCGCACGGCGCTGACGCTGGACGCGGCGAAGCACGCCCGCGCGGTGCAGCGCGTTCTCGCGCCGCAGGACGTCTGCCTTTATCTCGGCGTGCCCTTCTGCCCGACGCGCTGCGCCTATTGCAGCTTCGTGAGTCAGTCGGTCGAGCGCAGTATGGCGCTCATCGAGCCCTTCACGGACGCGCTGCTGCGGGACATCTCCGCGACCGCGGCGGCGGCGCGCGAGGTAGGGCTGCGCCCCATCGCGGTCTATTTCGGCGGCGGCACGCCGACGACGCTCTCGGCGGCGCAGTTAGACCGCGTTATCGCGCACATGCAGCGCGAATTTGACCTCTCCGGGTGCCGGGAGTTCACCGTCGAGGCGGGGCGCCCGGACACGATCACGGCGGAGAAGCTGGACGTGCTCGTCCGCCGCGGCGTGACGCGCGTCAGCGTCAATCCCCAGACGATGCAGGACGCCGTGCTGGAAGCCATCGGACGCCGCCACACGGCGGCGGACGTGGTCCGCGCGCTGGAGCTCGTCCGCGCGGCGGGGCAGCTCGAAGTCAACATGGACCTCATCGCCGGGCTCCCGGAGGACAGTCCGGAGGGCTTCCGCAAAACGCTGGAGGAGGTCCTCGCGCTCGGCGCGGAGAACATCACGGTCCACACCCTCGCGCTGAAAAAGGGCTCGCGCATCACGCTCGAAGGCATGCATCTGCCCGGCGCGGCGGAGGTCGGCGAGATGCTCGACGCTGCGCAGTCGGCACTGCGCAGCCGCGGCTACGCGCCCTATTACCTCTACCGGCAGAAATTTATGTCCGGCGGCTTTGAAAACGTCGGCTGGTGCCTGCCGGGGACGGAGAATCTCTATAACATCTGCATCATGGAGGAGCTCTGCTCCGTCCTCGCCATGGGCGCGGGCGGCTCCACGAAGCTCACGCGCGGGAGCGGGCGGCTCTGCCGCTTCTTCGCCCCGAAATATCCGCAGGAATACATCGGCGGCATCGAAAAGGTCTGCGCCGACAAAGCGCAGATCGCCCAGTTTTATCAAGGAGGCACACTATGAGCTATTCTCTGACCGACATCAACTTCAAGACCGTTTCCGACCCGCGCGCGTTCTGCGCCGAGTGCGACGCGCGCTATGCCGCGGAGGTCGCCGAGGCAGCGGGCAAGATCATCGCGAATCTGGAGAGCAGCCCGATCGTGCTGCTCTCCGGTCCGAGCGGCAGCGGCAAGACCACGACCGCCATGAAGATCACAGGCGAGCTGCAGCGCCGCGGCGTCGGCACCCACTATGTCAGTCTGGACGACTATTTCATCACCGTCCGGCCCGACACCGTGCCCCGCACGCCGGAGGGCGAGATGGACCTCGAGTCCCCGCTCTGCGTGGATATGGAGCTGCTCAACCGCCACTTCGACCAGCTCGCGCGCGGCGAGCGCATCTTCGTGCCGAAATACGAGTTCTCGCGCCAGATGCGCGTGCAGGAGCCGGGCAAGAGCATCAAGCTCGGCAAAAACGAGGTCGTCATCTTCGAGGGCATCCACGCGCTCAACGACATGATCACGGACTCCCACCCGGAGGCGTTCAAGCTCTATATCAGCGCCCGCAGCGACGTGGAGTTTGAGGGCAAGGTCGTGTTCAAAAGCAGCTGGTTCCGCCTCGTGCGGCGGCTCGTGCGCGACTATAACTTCCGCGGCACGGACCCGCAGGAGACGATGAGTCGCTGGGCAAACGTCCTGCGCGGCGAGGCGAATTATATCAGCCCCTTCATCGGCAAGGCGGATTACCAGTTCGACACCTCCTTCGCCTACGAGATGGCGGTGATGAACGAGACGGCGACGAAGCTGTTCCAGTCCGTCCCAGAGGGCATCGAGCGCTTCGAGGAGCTCCGCGCCGTCCTCCCCGCCCTGCAGCTCTTCGGCGTCATAGCCGACGACTGCGTAGCCCCCGATGCGATGATAAGAGAATTCATCGGCGGCGGCGTGTATGCGTATTGAAAGCGGTGCAAAAAACCGACTATCCTAATCCTACTTGCACGGATGAATGCCCCCTGATTCAGAAAAAATTTTGAACTGAAGAATTATCACAAATTAAGAACGAACAGAGAGAGTATAGCTATGCTTCTGTGTGGGTACTCACCGGATTTACTTGGTATTCTGCAAGGAAACCCCGGTCGTACCAAGCCGGTTTTCGCACATGACGATGGTCATCACCATCTGCTCCCAGATGGGCTTCACCACCCCCGCGGCGTTCCCGACCATCGCCCTCGCCACAAGCGACGAATACTGCACGAGCGGCTTCGTCCTGCGCCACGGTCTCTCCATGACGGCGCTCAGCCTCATCGTCTCCGTCGCGCTCATCTACCCGCTCTCCAACCTCGTCTTCGGCGCGTAAAAGAAGCTCCCCCTGCGTCCCGCTTGGGACGCAGGGGGAGTTTGCTTGTCCTTTTACACGCGCTTCCACTTCACGCCATGCGGAATATCCGTGATCTCGATGCCCTCGGCTTTGAGCTCGTCGCGGATGCGGTCGGCTTCGGCGAAGTTTTTGGCTTTTTTCGCGTCCTGCCGCGCCTGAAGGCGGGCGGTTACGCCCTCGTCGTCCGCACCGTCCTCGGCGATGACGGTGAAGCTTCCCGCGGCGGCGACGGCTTTGGCGTCGGCTTCGCGCTTCGCGATGGACTTGTCGATGAGGTCGAGCCCCAGCACGCGGTCGAAATCGTTGATGGCGGCGAGCTTGGTGTCGTCCGTGGTGTTCGCCTTCAGCACGTCGTAGAGCGCGGTGACGGCGAGGGAGGTGTTGAGGTCGTTATCGAGCGCGGCGCGGAATTTCGCGCGCAGCGCCTCGAACTCCTCCGGGACGACGGCGCTGCTGCCGGGCTTCAGCGCGGCGATCTTGCCGATGAGCTTATTATAAGCCCCCTGCGCGTTGTCGAGGTTTTCCCACGTGAACACGAGCGCCTTGCGGTAATGGCTCTGGAGGCAGAAGAAGCGGTAAGCGAGCGGATCGTAGCCCTTTTCCTCCAGCAGCGAGACGGTGAGGAACTCGCCGCTGCTCTTGCTCATTTTTCCGCCGGTGGTGTTCAGGTGGAGGACATGCATCCAATAATTGCACCATTTATGCCCCAGATAGCTCTCCGACTGGGCAATTTCGTTCGTATGGTGGGGGAAGGCGTTGTCGATGCCGCCGCAGTGGATGTCGAGGTGCTCGCCGAGATACTTCATGCTGATGCCGGAGCACTCGATGTGCCAGCCGGGGTAGCCGACGCCCCACGGGGAGTCCCACTTGAGCGCCTGATCCTCGAACTTGCTCTTGGTGAACCAGAGGACGAAGTCGTTTTTGTTGCGCTTGTTGGTGTCCTCCTCCACGCCCTCGCGGACGCCGACGGCGAGGTCCTCCGCGTCGTGGTCGTTGAAGATGTAGTAGCGCTCAAGCTTGCTCGTGTCGAAATAGACGTTGCCGCCGGCGAGATAGGCGTAGCCGGTGTCCATCAGCTTACTGATGATCTTGATATACTCGTCGATGCAGCCGGTCGCGGGCTGAACGACGTCCGGGCGGCGGATATTGAGCTTGCGGCAGTCGTCGAAGAAGGCGTCGGTATAAAACTGCGCGATCTCCATGACGGTCTTGTGCTCGCGGCGCGCGCCCTTGAGCATCTTGTCCTCGCCCTCGTCGGCGTCGCTCGTGAGATGGCCCACGTCCGTGATGTTCATCACGCGCTCCACGTCGTAGCCGAGGTAGCGCAGGTATTTGTCCAGCACGTCCTCCATGATATAGGTGCGCAGGTTGCCGATGTGGGCAAAGTGGTAGACCGTGGGACCGCAGGTGTACATTTTCACGACGTCGGGCTCGTTCGGAACGAACTCCTCGCGCTTGTGGGTGGCGGAATTATAGAGGATCATATCGGTTTTAAAGCTCCTTTTCAGACTGTTTTTTCTCAAGTTCATCAAGCCGCGCGCGCAGAGCGGCGAGCTCCTGCGCCACGGGGTCGGTCACGTGGATCTGGTCCACCTCCGCGGCATAGTTGACCTTTTCGCCCGCGATGCGGACGACGCGCGCCGGAACGCCGACGGCGGTGGCGTTTTCGGGGATCTCCGAGAGCACGACGGCGTTCGCCGCGATGCGCGCCCCGTCGCCCACCTTGAACGGTCCCAGCACCTTCGCGCCCGTCGCGATCAGCACGTTGCTGCCGATGGTGGGGTGGCGCTTGCCGACGTCCTTGCCCGTGCCGCCGAGGGTGACGCCGTGGTAAATGAGGCAGTCGTCGCCGATCTCGGCGGTCTCGCCGATGACGATGCCCATGCCGTGGTCGATGACGAGGCGGCGGCCGATCTTCGCGCCGGGGTGGATCTCGATGCCGGTGACGCGGCGGCTGTGCTGGGAGATGAGCCGGGCGAGGAAGAACAGCCCGTGCTCATAGCACCAGTGGGCGCGCTTATGGCTCCGCACCGCCTTGACGCCGGGGTAGAGCAGCAAAATTTGCAGCGCACTTTTCGCCGCGGGGTCGCGCGCTTTATAGGCGGCGACGGTCTCCTTCAGACCTTCAAACATTTTTACCTCCGATTCCTTTCCGGGAAAACGCGAAAAAGACGCCTCCCATGGGCTGACAGTGCCCATGAGAGGCGTCTTTTTTCATACAAAAAACGCGGTTCCACTCTCAGTTTTTTCACTCACCGCGCGGCGCTTTCTGACCGCGCTTACGCTTTAACGCAGCGCCTACGCGGGGGCATTTCCTCCCCCGACGGCTCCCAGGGCGCATTTCGGCAGGCGCCTGAACCCCAACGCCGCTTTCAGCCAGCGGCGGCGTCTCTCTGCGGGGCGGCGGCAAGCTTACTTCTCCCGTTCATCACCGGTAATCAGTATATTAGCATCCGCTCCGGCGCGTGTCAAGTCTTTTGCGCCGGGGGACGGGGCTCATTCCGCGAACACGTCGCGGTTTTTGTAAAAATACTCCACGCCGGACCACACGGTGGTGATCACGATGACGGCGACGCAGACCCAGTCGAGCCACTCCATCGCGAACACGAGCATCAGGCAGAGCGCGACCATGGTCGACGCGGTTTTTACCTTGCCGCTCCACGCCGCGGCGATGACCCTGCCGCGCTCGACCGCAATAAGGCGCAGCCCGGACACGGCGAACTCGCGCAGGAGCACCGCGGCGAGCGCCCAAGCCGGGAAGCGGCCCACGGACGTGAACCAGCACATGGCGGCGGTGACGAGCACCTTGTCCGCCAGCGGGTCGAGGAACTTGCCCATATTGGACACCTGGTTATATTTGCGCGCGATGTGACCGTCCAGCGCGTCCGTGATGCTCGCGGCGACGAAGATGAGCATGGAGACCCAGTTCGCGCCGGGGAAGTCCCAGTAGAGCACGACGAGGAACACGGGGATCAGGATCACCCGCAGAATGGTCAGTTTGGTTGCGGTGGTAAGCTGCATGCCGATATTACTCCTTCACCTGCTCGCCCGACAGCTCTCCGTCCATCAGGCCCGTGATATGCACCGGCACGATCTCGCCGGGGAGGGCTTTGCCCTCAAAATAGACAACGCCGTCGATCTCCGGGGAGTCCGCCCCGCTGCGCCCGACGCGGTAAGCGCCGTCGATGTCCGTGCAGAGCACGGGGAGCGTTTTCCCGATGCGGGAGGCGTAAAAATCCTCCATGATGCCCTGCTGGAAATCCATGATGAGCTCGGCGCGGCGCTGGGCTTCGTCGGCGTCCACGCGGTCGGTCATCTTCTCTGCCGGGGTGCCCTCCTCCGGGGAAAACGGGAACACGCCGACGCGCTCGATGCGCGCTTCGCGCAAAAACTCGCAGAGCTCCTCAAACTCCGCCTCGCCCTCGCCGGGGAGCCCGGTGATGAGGCTCGTGCGCAGCACGACGCCGGGGATGCGCTCGCGCAGCGAGCGCAGCAGGGCGCGGATCTCCCCGCCGGTGCCGCGGCGGTTCATGCGCTTTAAGATCGCGTCGTTGATGTGCTGGATGGGAATGTCGAGATATTTGACGATCTTCGGGTTGTCCGCGATCTCGGTGATGAGCTCGTCGTCAAATTCGTCGGGGTAGAGATAGTGCAGGCGCAGCCACGCCACGCCGTCGATCCGGCTCAGCTCGCGGCAGAGCTCGGCGAGGCGGCGGGTGCCGTAGAGGTCCGTGCCGTAGCGCGTGATGTCCTGCGCGATGATGATGAGCTCATGGCAGCCGGCTTCCGCGAGCCCGCGCGCCTCCGCCAGAATGTTCTCCATCGGGCGGCTGCGGTAGCGCCCGCGGATGGCGGGGATGGCGCAGAAGGCGCAGCAGTTGTTGCAGCCCTCGGCGATCTTGAGATACGCCCAGCCCGGTCCGGAGGTCAGGAATCTCCCCACCTCGTCCACGGGGGCGTTCTTGTCACCGAAGCGGTCCGGCTCCGCGCCGGAGAGCGTGTCGCGCACGACGTCCACGATCTCGCCGAAGCTGCCGACGCCGACGAGCGCGTCCACCTCCGGCAGCTCCGCGCGCACCTCGGCGCGGTAGCGCTCGCTGAGGCAGCCGGTGACGATGATCCTGCCGAGCCGTCCCGCCGCCTTGAGCTCCGCCATTTCGAGAATATTGTCGATCGCCTCGCTCTTCGCCGCGTCGATAAAGCCGCAGGTGTTGATGACGACGGCGTCCGCCCCGTCCGGCTCGCTCACGAGCTCATAGTCCGCGTCCGCCAGCAGACACATCATCTGCTCGCTGTTGACCAGATTCTTGGCGCAGCCGAGGGAAATGAATGCGATTTTTTCCTTTGCCATGCTTTTATTTACTCTTCTTCCTCAATATCAGCCTGATAGCGCGCGAGCGCGCGCTTCACTTCGTCCCAGCCGAAGCCGCGGCGCAGCAGCGCGTCCGACGCGCGCTTCAGCTCCGCCCGGTCCGGCGCCGCGCTGCGCAGCCGGCTGCGCAGGATGCGGTCGATCGTCTCCTCCTGATCGGGCAGCTCCGCGAGGGCGTCGTCCCAGAGCGCGCGGTCGATGCCGCGCATCTGGAGCTCCTGCTTCGCGCGGGCGCGGCCGTAGCCCTTCGCCGCGCAGCGGCGCACGAGCAGCGGCGCGTAGCGTGCATCGTCCACGAAGCCGAGCGAGACGAGATAGTCCACCGCTTCGGCGGCGTCGGACTCGTCAACGCCCTTTTCCGTCAGCTTGCGGATGAGCTCGGCGCGGGAATAATCCCGCTTGTCGAGCAGCCGCAGCGCGCGGGACTTCGCCTCCTCGTTCATCGGGGGGCTCAGCCTTCAAAATCGTCCGCAGAAACGTCCACGGCGCGACCCGCGACCTGCGCCGCCTTGAGCGCCTGCGGGGTCATAAGCTTATACGAATTGTCGCGGATCTGCTGCTCGATCCGGGCGCTGACCTCCGGGTTTTTGTTGAGGTACTCCTTCAGCGCGTCGCGGCCCTGAATGCGCTCGCCCGCGCAGGTGAACCATGCGCCCGCCTTTTCGATGAGACCGAGCTTCACGCCGAGGTCGATGATCTCGCCGACCTTGCTGATGCCCTCGCCGTAGATGATGTCGAACTCCGCCTCCTTGAACGGGGGCGCGACCTTGTTCTTCACGATCTTCGCGCGCGTGCGGTTGCCGACCATCTCGCCGCCGACCTTCAGCGTCTCGATGCGGCGCACGTCGATGCGGACGGAGGAGAAATACTTCAGCGCGCGGCCGCCGGGCGTCGTCTCCGGGTTGCCGTACATCACGCCGATCTTTTCGCGCAGCTGGTTGATAAAGACGACGATGCAGTTGGTCTTGGAGATGGTGCCGGCGAGCTTGCGCAGCGCCTGACTCATCAGTCTCGCCACAACGCCGACGCTGCTGTCGCCCATCTCGCCCTCCAGCTCGCTGCGGGGAACGAGCGCGGCAACGGAGTCCACGACCACGACGTCCACCGCGCCGGAGCGCACGAGCGCCTCCGTGATGTCGAGCGCCTGCTCGCCGGTGTCCGGCTGGGAGATGAGCAGCTCGTCGATGTTGACGCCGAGGGCGCGGGCGTAAGCCGGTTCGAGCGCGTGCTCCACGTCGATGAATGCGACCTCGCCGCCCGCCTTCTGCGCGGAGGCGAGAATATGCAGCGCGAGGGTGGTCTTACCGGAGGATTCCGGTCCGTAGATCTCGATGATGCGGCCCTTGGGAACGCCGCCGACGCCGAGCGCGAGGTCCAGCGAGAGCGAGCCGGTGGAGATCGCCTCCACGTTCACGGGGATGTCCTCGCCGAGACGCATGATCGCGCCCTTGCCGTAGTTTTTCTCGATCTGCGCCAGCGCGGTCTCCAGCGCCTTTTTCTTGTCCGCCGCCGGAGCGGGGCTCACGAGCTCCTTTTTCTTCTCTGCCATAGCTTCTTTTAACCTCTTTTTATCTCAAAATTTTTTATTTCCGTCCGAATACGACGCGCTCCGTGCCCGCGGTGTCCCGCGCCGTGCCGAGGGAGCGCAGTCCCGCGCGGCGCAGCAGGGCGGTGACGTCGGGCGCCTGCCCCTCGCCGACCTCCAGCAGCATCCAGCCGCCGAGCCGCAGCAGCGGCGTCCACTTCTCCGCGATGGCGCGGTAAAAATCCAGTCCGTCCGGCCCGGCGGCGAGCGCCAGCGCCGGCTCATAGTCCCGCACGGAGGCGTCCAGCTCCGGCATCTCGTCGTCGCGGATATAGGGCGGGTTGCTCACGATCATATCAAAGCTGCCGAGCGCGCGCGGCGGATCGCGGCGCACGTCGAGCAGCTCGGCTTCGACGCGCCCGGCGAGCCCCAGCGCGGCGATGTTCTCCCGCGCGACGGCGAGCGCCGGGGCGCTCACATCCGCGAGAACGGCGCGGCTTTGCGGCAGGGCGTGGGCGATGGCGCAGCCGATGCAGCCGCTCCCGGTGCAGAGGTCCAGCACGCGCGCCAGCTCCGTTTTGCCGCGCAGCCGCGTGAGCGCGCAGTCGACGAGGACCTCCGTGTCCATCCGCGGGATGAGCACGTCCGGCGTCACGGCGAAGTCCAGCCCGTAAAAGCCCCAGCGCCCGACGAGGTAAGCCGCCGGCTCGCCGGCAAGCCGCCGCGCCGCGAGCGCGTCCACGCGCTGGGCGATCTCGTCCGAGGCGTAAAGCTGCAGATCCTGCAAAAGCTTCTCCGGCGTCTTACCCGCCGCGCCCGCGACGAGCAGCCGCGCTTCGAGCGCATGGGCATCCACCCCCGCGTCCCGCAGCCGCTGCCGCAGCGCGAGATAGAGCTCGTTATAGGTCTTGGGCATCGCGTCGACGCCTCCTTTTTGGTATTTCAAGGTGTCCTTTTAAAGGCCTCCTTTGTGCAAGGGAGGCTGTCAGCCGAAGGCTGACTGGAGGGTTGTAAGCCTGCGGAATTGCCAAGCTTGGCGTTTGCGAAAGCTTGCAACCCCTCAGGCGCTTCGCGCCAGCTCCCCTTGCACTTCGGGAGCCTTTAAAGCCGGGTCCCGGATGACGTTACCACGCGTCCGATCCCTTTTTCTCCGGGATCACGAGCTTCACGGACTCGATGGCGCACTCGATCATGCCGTCGTCGGGCTCGCTGGTCGTGATGTGCTGGAGCTGCTTGCCGGGCCATGCGACGACGCGGGCGACGGGGTTTTCGTCGTGGCGCCCGACCCAGCGGTTGAGCTCATAGGTGATGCTCACGATGAAGGGCAGGATGATGAGCTTCGCCAGCACGCGCACGAGCGCCGCGGCGAGGTGCGGCAGCGCCGCGATGCCGGGGATGAGCGAGAGCACCCACGTCATAAACGACACGACGAAGATGCTGATGATCATAATGACGACGAGGAAGCTCGTGCCGCAGCGGGGGTGGAAGCGGCTCTGCTTTTTCACGTTCTCCACCGTCAGCTCCAGACCCTTTTCGTAGCAGAAGATGGTCTTGTGCTCCGCGCCGTGATAGGCGAACAGGCGCTTTACGTCGTCCAGCCGGGTACAGAGCCACATATAGGCGAGGAAGATGACGATGCGGATGAGCCCCTCTAAGATGCAGCGCACGATGAGGTGGATATTCTCCGGCAGCAGCTCAAAAAGCAGCGAGGGCAGCAGCACGAAAAGCGCCACCGCGAGCAGCACGCCGAGCACGGCGGCGAAGCCGATGACCGCCTTCTCCGCCTTTTCGCTGCCGAAGCGCTTTTCGAGCCAGAGGTCGAATTTGCTGGGCTTCTCCTGCTCGTCTTCGGGCAGGAGCGAGGCGGAATAGGTCAGCGCGCGCATGCCCTGCACCATCGAGTCGATGAACATCGGAACGCCGCGCAGGAAGGGGATGCACAGTACGGGGTGGCGGTCGCGGCTGAGCTTTAGCTCGTCCACCTTCGTCTGCATCGTCCCGTCCGCGAGGCGGCAGACGATCGCCTGCTTCTCCGGACCGCGCATGAGGATGCCCTCGATGAGCGCCTGCCCGCCGATGCTGGTCTTGAAGCCGGTTTGCTTGCTTTGTTTCATAGGCTTTGCTCTGTCTCTTTTCTGAAAAAATATGTTATGCCGCCTGCTTCGCGGGCAGGCGCACCGTGACGCGCACGCCGCCGCCCTCCGCGTTTTCGACCGCGAGGGTCCCGCCGTGGCGCACGACGATCTCCTCACAGACGGCGAGCCCGATGCCGCTCCCGCGCTCGCGCGAGGAGCCCTTGTAGAATTTTTCCTTGACGTGCGGCAGCTCGGCTTCCGGGATACCCGGTCCGTGGTCCCGCACCGTAACGACAACGTCCTCGCCCTCCGGCTTCACCGCGACGGCGACGGAGCCGCCGTTTTTCCCGTATTTCGCGGCGTTGTCGAGGATGTTCAGCAGCACCTGCTTGAGCCGCTCCGGGTCGCCCTGGATGAGCGGCACGGCGTCGCCGTCGCAGTCGAGCTCCAGCGCAACGTCCTCCTGCTGCAATAAGCTGCGGTAGGTCAGGACGGCGTCCTCCACCTCCGCGGCGAGGTCCACCGTCTCCATATTCAGCGTGAAGCGTCCGTCCTGAATGCGGGTGAACTCCAGCAGCTCGCTCACCATCTTTGTGAGGCGGCTCGCCTCCTTGGAGATGATGACGATGCCGCGGCGGGAATCGCCCTGAATGGCGTCGTCAAAGCTGAGCGCCTCCGCCCAGCCGGTGATGGCGGTCAGCGGCGTGCGCAGCTCGTGGGACACGGAGGAGATGAACTCCGCCTGCATCTTTTCGCTGCGCGCGAGGGCGGCGCTCATCTCGTTGATGCTGTCGGTGAGGTCGCCGAACTCGTCGTCGCGGAGCTTTTCCGCGCGCAGACCGAGCCGCCCGGCGGCAATGTCGCCCGTCTGCTCGCGCAGACCGCGGAGCGAATCGCCGATGCCGCGGAGGAAGCGGTCCCCCAGCAGCCAGAGCGCCATGCCCGCGGCAACGCCGACGGCGGCGGCGAAGAGGACCGTTTCCCCCACGCGCTCGCGCAGGACGAGCAGGGCGAACAGGATGAAAAACACGACCACGGCGGCGATGACGCCGATGATCGGCCAGAAGCAGCTGCGGAACCAGCGGCGGCGCACATCCTCCCGCCCCGCCGGGCGGAACAGGCGCCGGACAAAGTCCTTTATGCGTTCCATTGGTAGCCGTACCCCCAGACCGTGCTGAGATAGACCGGCAGCGTCGGGTCCTCCTCCAGCTTCACGCGCAGGCGGCGGATGTTGACGTCCACGACCTTGACATCCGCGGCGTCGTCCTTGCCCCAGACCTGCGTCAGGATCTCCTCACGGGAAAGCGGCTTGCCGGGATTCGCCATAAAAAGCCGCACGAGGGAATACTCCACCTGCGTCAGACGCACGCGCGCGCCGTTTTTCTCCAGCACGCGGGTGCGGAGGTTGAGCGCGAAGGGTCCCTGCGTCAGCGTCTCCGCGCCGGGGGCGTCCTCCGCCTCGCCGGTGCGCCGGTAAAGCGCGTCGATGCGCGCGGTGAGCTCCGCGGTGGAAAACGGCTTTGTAACATAGTCGTCCGCGCCGCTCATAAGCCCGGTGATCTTGTCCATCTCCTGACTCTTCGCCGAGAGCATGATGATCCCGATGCGGCTGTCCCCCGCGCGGATGCGGCGGCAGACCTCGAAGCCGTCGATGTCGGGGAGCATCACGTCCAGCAGCGCCACGCGGATCTCCGGGTCGGCGCGCAGACGCTCCAGCGCCTCCGCCCCCGTCTCCGCCTCCACGGGCTCAAAGCCCGCGCGCCGCAGGTTGATGACGACAAAGCTGCGGATGCTGCTCTCGTCCTCCAGAACCAGAATTTTTTTCATAGCTCCACCCATCTCCCCTCATGGCACAATACAACGCATACATTCTACCATGCTTTTTTCAAAAATGGTAGGAGAAAATTCCCCCACGCGCGCCGGCAAATGTAAATTTTCCTTGAAAACGCCGCCCGCATGGGCTATAATACCCGTGTTCACGCCGGTGTGATGGAATGGTAGACGTGACGGACTCAAAATCCGTTGGTGGCAGCACCGTGTGGGTTCGAGTCCCACCACCGGCACCACGAAAAAGCTCCGTTGTCCGCAGGACAACGGAGCTTTTTCAAACTAAGTGTGCCTTCGGCACGTGAAGTGACGCTTCGCGTCGTGAAGCTGCTGCGCAGTGAAGTGCCTGCGGGCGCTGCGAAGCACACTGAACTTCACTTCGCGCAACGCGCGAAACTTCACGGCGGCGCCAGCCGCTCACTTCACTTGGGCAAAGCCCAAACTTCACTGAAAACAGGTGTGACCTATGGTCACGTAGAGTACCGCCTCGCAAAAGTGCTTCGAAAGCGTCGGCTTCCGGAATCAAAAAGCCGCCCCGGATGGGGCGGCTTTTTTGCGTATCAGGGGATTGCCGGAGGCGCATAGGTCGTCAGCGCGTCGCCGGTGCCAAAATTGATGGTCCAAGCACCTTCAGATTCTACTGCGATGTAGTACTGGGTTCCCGGATTCAGACCGACCATTTTTTGACCGGAATAATCTCCTATTTCATTCGCGGCAAGCTTTCCGAAGGAGTCAGTTCCATTCAACTGATAAACCTTTACGATAAAATTGCTCTCGCCCTTATAAGTCGTTGAAACTGTATATCTTGCTGCTGTTGCTGTAAAAATACCTGTGACAACGTTGCCGGAACCGCTGATGTTTGTCGTTGTTTTTCCCGAAACAGGTTTGAACGAAATGGTCCAATCTCCTTCCGCTTCAACAGACAAAGTTCCGCCGGAAACCCCGGCGTTTTTGTGTCTGGTCATTGCACTCTGACCAGAACAAGTCCCGATTTCGTTGGAGACAAGCAAGTAGTCAAATGTCCCGGAGCCGTAGTAAAGCTTTGAGATAAAATTAGATTTTCCTTTGTAGGTATATTCCGCGTAATACGACCCCGCGGGGATGTTGACGCCGGTGATGACCTGATCTCCGGTTCCGGAAAAGGTGATCGCGGTGTCCGGCGCTTCGCCGCGGATGGTTTGCAGCAGCGTGAGCGTTCCTCCCTTGACCGCGGTGTCCAGCGCACGGCGGGAAACGACGGCTGCGTCGCCGCGGGTGAAAGCCGTCCCGTCACTGTAGCGACCATCCGTCACGCCCAGCCGGTCCGTCAGTTCCCATGCGCGGTCCCACTGGAAGTCCGCGCCGCTGGTATAACCGAGCGCGCGGAGCACAAAGGTCAGATACTGCGCGGCAGAAGCAGTGTCCCCGCCGCCGAAGGTCGCCGCGGAGGTCCCGGCGGTCAGACCGTTTGCGTAAGCAAAGCCGACATAGGGCTTCGCCCAGTCCGCAACATCGGTAAAGGGCGTTGTCCACGCCCCCGCAAGCGCAGTATCGCTTTTGCCGAGCAGACGGACCAGCATCGTGACCGCTTCGGCGCGGGTCGGTGCGCGGTTCAGATCAAAAACGGGCTTCCCGGCTGCATCCGTGCCGGTGCCGCTGAAAAGTCCGAGGTCAAAAAGCTCCTGCGCGGCGGTCTCTGCCTCCGCATCTGCCGCGAACGCGCCGACGGACAGCGAAAAGGTCAGAAGCAGCGCAAGAAGGACGGTAAAAAATCGTTTCATTGATATGACCATTCCTTTCCGCTGCGCTGCAAGGCACCAAAGGGGAATGAAACAGAT
>CAVCTM010000010.1:0-35362 GCA_963605115.1 Pseudobutyrivibrio sp.
GCGCCGCCGGGATCGCCAAAACCGTGTGTGCTCTTGTTAACCGATGGTATGTAAACCACAAATCAATCCGGAGGACCAAGAAAATGAAACTGAAGATGAAACTGGCGGACTTTGAGCGCGACCTCGTGAGCGGGGAGCTCGCGCGCCGCCGCCCCCAGACGGCGCAGGCGCTCGGCTGGAGCCTGAACGCGCTGCTGGGGCTGCTGCTCTCGGCGGTGCCGCTGCTCGGCACATGCGGACCGTTCGGCGTTGCCGCCGCAGCGATCAGCGCGGGGCGGGTGGGGAGTCTGCTCTGTGCGCTCGGCGCATCCGTGGGCTACCTCGCGTTTTTCGGCTTTGCGCTCGGCATCCGGCAGGTCGCGGCGGTGGCGCTCGTGTTCACGGTTGCCTACGTCTGCCAGGACCTGCGCGTGCAGAAAACGCCGTGGTTTATGCCGCTTATCGCCGCGTTCTGCACGGCGCTGACCGGCGCGCTCGGCTCCTTCACGGCGGTGAAGGGACAGAGCAGCGTGCTGCCCATCGTCGTCCAGACGCTCTTCGCCGGCGCGGGCGCTTACTTTTTCCGCGAGGCGCTGCGCGCGGAAAAATCCCTGACCGAGACGGGAGAGCTGCGCCATACCGTGGCGCTCGTGGTGCTGCTCGCCTGTCTCCTGATGGCGCTCGCCGGGGTGCGGATCGGTCCGGCTCTCTCGGTCGGACGGATGCTCGCGCTGGTGTTTGCGCTGCTTTTCGCCTTCCGCTGTGGACCGCTCTGGGGCGCGGCGGCGGGGCTGGCGCTCGGACTTGCGATGGACATTGCCGGTCCCGCCGCGCCCTTTTACGCGATGACTTACGGCTTTTCCGGGCTCATCTCCGGCGTGTTCGCGCGCCACGGACGAGTGCGCTTTCTCGTGGTCTTCGTGCTGAGCGCCGCGGTCTGCGTCGTCTGCTGCACCTTCAACGGCGTGCGGGCGGAGACGCTCTATGAGCTTTTCGTCGCCGGCGCGGTGTTCCTCGCGCTGCCGCGCGGGGCGCTGACGCTCTTCACCGCGGTCGTCCACCCCGCCGTCAGCGGCAGCGGGGAGCTCGGACTCCGGCGCTATGCCGCAGGGCGCATCCGCAAGGTGGGGGAGGCGTTTGCCGATCTTTATACGACCGTGGACGGCGCGCTCGCGCCGGAGCGGAACGACGAGGACCTCTCCCGCGTCTTTGACCGCGCGAGCGAGCTCGTCTGCCGCAAGTGCAAGAACAAATCCGCCTGCTGGAACAGCAATTTTATGGACACCCTCGCCGCGTTCAACGACGTGACGCCCCAGATCCGCGAGCGCGGCATCATCGTGCGCGACGATCTCCCGGCGCACTTCACGGAGCAGTGCCTCCAGCCGGACGCGCTCGTGAGCGCCATCAACGGCGAGCTGCGCAGCCAGATGTACCGCCGCCAGTTCCGCGCCCGCCTTGCGGAAAACCGCCGCGCGGCTTACAGCCAGTACGCCGACGTTTCCGAGGTGCTCGCCGCCGTCGGCGAGGAGCTGGAAAACGCCTGCGGCGCGGACGGGCTTATCCAGCGGCGGCTCGCGCGCTGCCTCGCGAGCTCCGATATCGACGCGGAGGTCAGCGTCTTCCGCGACCGCGGCGGGCGGCTGCATATCGTGATGGAGAGCCCGAAGCTGCGCGCGCTGCTGCGTGAACCGGGCTGGCTCGACCGCCTCTCCGCCGCGGCGGGGCTGCGCCTCTGCCGCCCGAACCGCGGGGAGGCGGAATGCGAGGGCCGCGTGCTGCTCATGGAAGCCGAGCCGCTCTCCGTCTCCGTCGGCATCGCCTCGCTGAAGAAAAAAGGTGAGCCCGTCTCCGGCGACCGCGGGACTTATTTCAAAACGGAGCAGGGCGTGCTCTGCATCCTCCTCTCCGACGGCATGGGAAGCGGGGAGAGCGCCGCGCGCGAATCCGTCGCCGTCGTGCGCATTCTGGAGCGCTTCCTGCGTGCCGGGGTGGACCCCGCGGTCGCGATGAAGATGCTGAATTCCATGATGCTGCTCAAAAACGACGACAGCTGGGGCTTCGCCACGGTGGACCTGATGACCATCGACCTTTTCACCGGCGAGAGCACCTTCTATAAATACGGCGCGGCGCCGAGCTATGTGCGCAGCGGCAAGACGGTGAAGCGCATCCGCACGGAAACGCTCGCCGCGGGGCTGCGCGTCGGCGACGAGGCGCTGCCGGACGTCGTGAAGCTGCGCTTAAAGCCCGGCTGCCTCGCGCTCATCGCGAGCGACGGCGTAATTGCCGAGACGGACGACGCCTGGCTGCGCCAGTACATTGCCGGCTGCGACGCCGCAGACACCAAAGCCGTCGCGCGCGGCGCGCTTCAGGGCGCACTGAAGCAATACGGCTGCGGCGACGACATGACCGTGCTCGCCATCCGCGTGGACCAGAGGGAGTGAGCGGCGGATGGCAGCGGGAAAGCTGACGCTTTTGCAGCGTCTTAAGAAAACGAAGATCTATCGCGGAAAGCAGATGAATAAGCCCCTGCCGAAACGGTTAAACTGGGAACAAATAGAAGCGCTGCCGCGTCAGGAGGGACAGAATGTGGTGAAAGGGACCAGTAAGCGTATCGTTGTTGTCAAATCGCCGGACCCCAGAGTTTTTGAGCAGGCGATCTTTATCGTGCGGGAGGATTTTCTCCACCGCCGCGGCGCGGAGCCGAAGCGCGTGCTGCGGGAGGCGCAGGAGGTCGCGGACGAATATGTCCGCGCCGCCGTCGCCGCGCCGCGGAGCTTTTTCAGCCGCATCCCGCCGTTCGTGTTCGCCATCGCCGGCGCGCTGCTCGTCGCCGGAGCATGGGCTGCACTGCATTTCACAGGCGTATAAAAGAAGGGCGCTCCTGCTTTGGAGCGCCCTTTTCCGCAACTTTTGGTTGTATTTGGCGGGAAAAGATGGTATCATAGAGGTAATGTGTCAGAAAGAGAGGGAGCCGCTATGAGCAACATTACGGACGTCTGCCTTGCGCCGGAGGGCGAGGAAAAAATACAATGGGTCGCGCGGAATATGCCGCTGCTGCGCGCCATTGCGGAGGATTTCAAGAAAACGCAGCCCTTCAAGGGACTCAAGATCACGCTTTCCGTGCATCTGGAGGCAAAGACAGCCTATCTCTGCCGCGTGCTCGCCATGGGCGGCGCGGAGATGTATGTCACCGGCTCCAACCCGCTGAGCACGCAGGACGACGTTGCCGCCGCGCTCGTGGAGAGCGGGCTGGACGTGAACGCCCACCACGGCTGCTCCCCGGAGCAGTATGAGCAGGACCTGCGCGCCGCGCTTTCCGTGGGACCGAACATCGTCATCGACGACGGCGGCGACCTTGTGCATCTGCTCCACACGGAGATGACGGAGCTGCTGCCCGGCGTCATCGGCGGCTGCGAGGAGACCACGACCGGCATCCACCGCCTGAAGGCGATGTCCCGCGCCGGCGCGCTGCGCTTCCCGATGGTCATGGTCAACGACGCCGACTGCAAGCACCTTTTCGATAACCGCTACGGCACGGGTCAGTCCGTGTGGGACGGCATTGACCGCACGACGAACCTCATCGTCGCGGGCAAGTGTGTCGTCGTCGCGGGCTACGGCTGGTGCGGCAAGGGCGTCGCGATGCGCGCAAAGGGTCTCGGCGCCCGCGTCGTTGTCACGGAGGTGGACCCCGTCCGCGCGATTGAGGCGCACATGGACGGCTTTGAGGTCAGGACCATGGCGGAAGCCGCGCCGCTCGGCGATATGTTCGTCACCGTCACCGGATGCAGCGGTGTTATCCGCCCGGAGCACGTCCTTCAGATGCGCGACGGCGCGATTTTGTCCAACGCCGGTCATTTCGACGTTGAGGTCGACGTCGCGGGTCTGCGCGCGATGGCGGAGAGCAGCTATGAGGCGCGGCAGAACATTATGGGCTACCGCCTCCCGAACGGCAGGACCGTGTTCGTCATCGCGGAGGGCCGCCTTGTGAACCTCGCGAGCGGAGACGGACACCCGGCGGAGATCATGGATATGTCCTTTGCGATCCAGGCGCTCTCCGCGGAGTATCTTGCAAAAAACCGCGGCGCGCTCGCCGCGGACGTCATTCCCGTCCCGGCGGAGATCGACCGCGCCGTGGCGTTCAGGAAGCTCGAAACGCTGGGGCTGCATATCGACGCGCTCACGGCGGAGCAGAGAGCTTATCTCGGCATGGAATAAGCCTTTCCGAAAATAAACGCGAAGGGAGGCGCCCTCAAAATGGACGAGCGGAACGAGCGCGGCGAGGCGGAGGAGCTTCAGAACTCCACAGACTTTGAAGCGCTGCACGACCAGCGTATCGAGGAAATGTCCCGGCTGCTGGAAGAAAAGAAGATGAAGCAGCTCCAGGAAGCGCTGGAGGAAAACGACGAATTTGAAGTCGCCGAGTTTCTCTCCGAGCTTCCGGAGCAGCAGATGGCGATGGTGTTCCGCATGCTCTCGAAGGAGCAGGGCGCGGCGGTCTTCGCCGAGCTGGACGCCCCGGAGCAGGAATACATCATCAACTCCATCACGGATACCGAGCTCGGCGGCATTCTGGACGAGCTCTATCTGGACGATACCGTCGACATGATGGAGGAGCTGCCCGCCAACGTGGTCAAGCGCGTTATGCGCATCGCCACGCCGGAGACGCGCAAGCTCATCAACCAATACCTGAAATACCCCGATAATTCCGCCGGCAGCATTATGACGGCGGAGTTCATCGACCTCAAAAAATACATGAGCGTGAAGGAGTCCTTCGCGCGCATCCGGCGCATCGGCGCGGACAAGGAGACGATCTACACCTGCTTCGTCACGAGCGCGGACCGCAAGCTGGAGGGCATCGTCACGGTCAAGGACCTCATCATGGCGGAGGACGAGGACCAGATCATCGGCGACATCATGGACGAAAACGTCATCTTCTGCACCACGACGGACGACCAGGAGGACGTTTCCGGCATGTTCAGCGACTATGACCTGCTCGCCATCCCGGTCGTCGACAAGGAAAAGCGCCTTGTCGGTATCGTCACGGTCGACGATGTTATGGACGTTATGGAGCAGGAGGCAACGGAGGACATGGAGATCATGGCGGCTATCACGCCGTCGGACCGCCCGTATATGAAAACGAGCGCCCTTGAGCTCTGGAAAAACCGCATCCCGTGGCTGCTGCTGCTCATGATCTCGGCGACGTTCACGGGCATGATCATCACGTCCTTCGAGGACGCCCTCGCCATGCAGGTCGCGCTCACGGCGTTTATCCCCATGCTGATGGACACGGGCGGAAACTCCGGCTCGCAGGCGAGCGTCACGATCATCCGCTCGCTCTCGCTCGGCGACGTGGAGTTTTCGGACATTCTTCGCGTGATCTGGAAGGAATTCCGAACGTCCATCCTCTGCGGCGCAACGCTCGCGGCGGCGAGCTTCGTGAAGATCCTGCTCGTCGACCGGATGCTGATGGGCAACGACGGCATCACCTTCGCCGTGGCATTCGTCGTGTGCCTGACGCTTTTTATTACCGTCGTCTGCGCCAAGATCGTCGGCTGCACGCTGCCGATGCTGGCGGAAAAGCTGAAGCTGGACCCCGCTGTGATGGCGAGTCCCTTCATCACCACGATCGTGGACGCCATTTCGCTTCTGATCTATTTCACGATCGCGAAGGCAATTCTGCACATCTGACATAGGAGAGAGAAGAGAGAATGAGTATCATCGGGCTGCTGTCCCGTATGGGCGTGCTGTTCGCCTTCCTCGCGGTCGGGCTGCTCTGCGCCAAGCTCGGCTGGCTCGATGAGCACGGGGGAAAACCGCTGAACAAGCTGGTGCTGAATGTTTTTGCCCCCTGCATCGTGCTTGCGGTCCTTCAGCTTGCGAGGCATGAACTGGCTGGTGATATAGGGCATGACCACGGGGATGGCGGTGATGTGGGGCATGATCTCGTCGAGCTTGTCCTCCAGACCGCAGTAATACAGGAACTCCTGCATGATCTCCTCGCCGGAGCACTCGGTCATGGGCTTTTTCACATAGGTGCCGCAGTTATTGGCGTGCAGACCGTAGAACCACATGAACTGGACGTTTTCCGGCTGGTCGGGAGCGACGGGCTGAAGCGGCACATTGTAGTTGAGGAACCACGGCGCGTCCACGAAGGTGGAGCAGCCGCCCTTGCCGGTGAGGTTGCCGGTCTTTTCGGCGAGATAGTCAAAGAACTGCGGATAGTCACGCACGGTCACAGAGCAGGAAACGAAGCTGCTCTTGTCGGGATCGAACGCAAACTTTTCGGGATGACCATACTCCGGGCACTTTTCCGCCAGCTTTTCCCACAGAGAGAAGCAGCCCTTGTGAACGGTGTCCCGGTTCATCACGGGAGCTTCGGTCAAGCTGCCCTGCGTGGAGTTCTGGGTCATGGAGCCGTTGGTGAAGAAAACAAGGTCTTTTTCCGCAATGGGAACGATCTGTTCGCCGCTGCCCTCGCCGATACGCAGCGCCGTCACAGTCTTGTCGCTGCCCTCGATCCGGATGTCCATATCCGTGACCGTTGCGCCGGAGACGAAGTTCACGCCGTGGTCAGCCAGATACTTTTCCAGCGGACGGATCAGACTGTTGTACTGGTCATACTTGGTGCGCAGGATACCGCGCAGACTCTTGATGAGGTGGATCTGGTGCATGAAGCGCACGGCATAGCGGCGCATTTCGATCAGGCTGTGGTAGGGCTGGAACGCCAGCATGGAGCTCCAATAGTACCAGAGCTGGCTCCGGAAGAACGCGGGGCTGAACCACTGCTCGATGGTCACATCTTCGAGCTGATCTTCCTCCGTCAGCATCATTTTGATCATCTGCTCCTGAATTTCGGGCGTGACGCCCATGGTGGACTCATCGTGGGGAACGAAGCCCTGCTCCCACAGGCGGTGCCTGGAGTCGATCTCCCAGTTCTTGTTGCACTCGCGGGTCTCATCCAGCACGGTGCGCCCCTCCTCATAGAGGGAGGGAATGCTGCCGAACAGGTCCCACAGGCACTCCATGTACGGCTCCAGCTCGCGCTCGCCGCGGGACACATAGCCGGTCTCCGACGCTCCGGCACAATCCATCGAGCCTCCGAAGACGGGGAGCTGGTCATAAACGGTGATGTTCTTGCCGGGCATCTGCGCGTCCCGGACCAGGAACGCCGCGGCGGACAAACCCGCGATCCCGCCGCCGACGATGTAAGCCTTCCGTTCCTCAATGCCCTCCGGCTTGCGGGGGTGGACACGATCATAGTTTCTCATAATATTTCCTCCTTGTTGTGTGTTTGATTTCATACAGGTGTTGCTTTTTACTTTCGGCTGTAGTATAGTCGGAAGCGGAAATGCTGACAACCAGCAGTTTATGAGAAAATATATAAAAACCGACATCTGTATGAAAATTGATGGGTTTTGAGAGGGACCATTATGGGACAGAAAGCAGAATACCGGAGCGCGATCCGCTCCCGGCGTATGATCCGGGAAGCCTATACCCAGCTTTTGAAGGAAAAAGATCTGTCCAAGATCACCGTGACGGACATCATCAAGCGCGCCGATCTGAACCGGGCGACCTTTTATGCACACTATCCCGATGTGCGCGGCGTTACGGAGGAAATCGAAAACGAGATCATTGCAAAGATGCTGGAGGTGCTGGAGGAATTTCGCTACACCAGCTTTTTCCGCAATCCGGCTCCGCTGCTGCTGAAGCTCAGCCGCTATCTGGAGGAAGATACGGATTTTTACCGCACGCTGGTGCGCGCCAACGGTTCCGAGATATTCATGGAAAAGCTGAAAAAGGTGTTTACCGACCATATGCTGAATGACAGCGATATTCCGGACGATATGCGCCACTCCAAAACGGTCAGCCTGCGGGTGTGCTATTTTGCCGGAGGAATCGTAAATCTCTATAAGCAGTGGTTCCGCGGTGACTTGGACTGCACGCTCAATGACATTGCGCTGGAGGTCAGCAAGCTGCTGCAGCTGGAAGCGCAGGAGCTGTTCGGGGAATAGTTGCCTTCAGGTTCCCGTGCTTTTAAGCGTGCGGGTTTGAGTCCCTTCGGGCGCTCCCGCCCGCGGGAGGTCGACCTGCTGTATCCGGACGGCGGCGGAGTACGGGACGATCTGGTCATCACGCAAGCGGCGCTGCCGAAAATGAGAGAAACATTCGATGTTTACTGAAAAAAGCGGAAAGCCCGTATCGGTCCGATGGACCGATACGGGCTTTTTTGCATTTCCGGAAATACCCGGCAGGCTTTATTTTTCAATTAAACGATCCCGTTTTTTTGGAAATGCTCTTCCCATAGACCGCTGCCGCGATGCACCAGATCACGATCGCGGCGTTCGTGCTGCTCTGGCTCATGACGGACATCCACGTGGCGGGCGGGACGAGCGCCGCCTGCGCGATGTCCGGGATCACGGCGAGCAGAAGGTTCCACGTGACCGGATGAAAAGCGAGCATCCACCGGGGATAAAGGGTCTTTCCGGCAAGCAGCACCACGAAGTGGAGCCCGATGAACAGGACCATAAGATCGGCGAGCAGCCCGGAGATATGGACGTCCTTCTCGCGCTTATAATCCCGGAAGATCGTCTCGAACATGTCCCGCGCGTAAGCTGCCTCCTCGGTGGTCTCGTTCCGGAGATGACCGAGACCGGCTTTGATGAGCGTCGGCTTGAGCTTTTCGTAGTTGCAGTGCTTCATATACCAGAGCATCAGCGGTGCAAAGCGGTACTGCCGCTTGAGGCTTCTGAGCGTCGCTTCATCCATGCCGCCGGTAGAGATCAGAACGAGCCCGCCGGTCTCGCCGGGGAAGCGCTGGACATAGATCTGCGCGATCATGCCGCCGCCGCTCGCGCCGACGAAGACGGGGCGCTCGACGCCGAGCTCCCGGAGAAAATCGTGCATCCCCGCGACGAGCGTCCGGTTCGTGCGCAGCTCCTGCGGATAGTCGAAGAGGAGCACGCGGAAATCCGCGGACAGCGCGTCCGCATAGTCCATCCACATCTCCAGCGTGTTCATGCCGCCGTTTAAGAACACGAGCGTTTTTCCGTCTTCCCTGCCGCTCAGGATATAACGGAACGACGCGCCGCCGGCGATCGCGGTCCGGCACGGATATTTCTCCCGGAACAGCCTCAGCTTCTCCGAATACTGCATCATTTCTTTTTCCTCCTGTCAGCTTTCCCGCTCCGCGGCGCGCGGCGCGGGGTATCTTATCAGATCATACAGCACGCCGTCATCGCCGAAAGAGCGCGTTCCGGCGAGCTGCATGCCGAGGTGGAGATACTTCTCGCACTTGCTCCCGGCGTCCGTGTCGAGGATCACCGGAACGCCGAGGCGGTCGCACTCGGCGAACACCGGCTCCATAACGCGGCGCATGACTTTCATAAAGCTCTCCTCCCCTTCCGGCGCTTCAGCGCAGGAAAAGCAGCATGATGAGCGAGAGCACGGCGGAGATGATGACCATGCCGACCGTGCCGAAGAGCCATTTTCTGCATTTATCCTTCGCTGTGATATACGGCTTCAGGTCCTCCGTACCGGGGATGGTCCAAGCCTGCGTATGCCCGACCCAGAGCTCGTCGATCAGAAAGCGGTCGATCAGATTCATTATGGAGAGGATCACGAGCAGCTGCCAGAAGCCGGCGAGAAAGCCGCGCGCGCCGTTTACCGCGTAGACGCAGACGAGGACATAGGCGATGTAGCCGGGGAGACAGACCGCCTTGAAAATAAGGGCGTTCCGCCGGATCTTTTCATGGCTCGTGAGCCCCAGCTCCACGCAGCGGTCCTGCACCGCAGCGCTGTAGAGATGCACCATTCCGACGGCGCCTTTCCGGATGCCGAAGGCGCAGACCAGAAAGAGCAGCGCGCCGAGGATCAGCCCCTCAATCAAGACCTTTACGACGATCATTTCAGATACCTCCCCGCTTCGGCTTCAAGCTCGCGCCAGACCGGGTAGTCCGCCCCAGCCTCGTCAAAAAAGCGCTTTAGGTCGCGGTTCAGGGCGCTCATCTCGTCCACGGCGTTCATCGCGTGGTCGGAGGCGCAGATCTTTCCGAGGCTCGTCGCACACATGAGCTTGAAAAAGCGCAGGCAGGTCTTCCGGTAAGCGGCGCTCTCGAAGTCCTGATCGTCCTTCGGCAGGATCTCGTGCCCGGCGCTGCGGATGGCGCGGTAGCCCTCAATGTTTGCGTCGATCAGGCGGTTTAAATAGGCGGTGCTGTCCTTCAGCTTCTTGAGATCGCCGTCGGTCTTGTAGCAGGCGAACGCCGCCGGGATGACGAACGCGGCATGGCAGAGAAGATAGTCGCCCATGTTCGGCTCGTAAGTGATCCTGTATTTCGTGCCGCCGAGGATCTCGCCGACCAGCGCTTCCGCGGACGGTGCGCCGCGGAGACCGCCGATCGTGATCCTGCGGAGGTCCACGGACGCCACACGGTCCGCCTCCCGGTGTCCCGCCGCGCTCGTGAAGGCAAAGAGCACGGTTTTCTCCGGCAGTGCCGCGGCGAGCGACGCCGCGCGGACGTTGTTGCCGACGAAAACAACGGTCTTTGCCGCGCTTGCCCGCAGCGTATCGAGGATCGCATCCAGCTGGGTATAGCGCGCTACGACGAGGATCACGTCGTAGTTATCCTCCGGCTTCAGCTCCGTCACGACCGGAATGAGGCTCACGGAGAGACGCGGCGAGAATTTGTCCTTGATGCGCAGTCCGTTCGCCCGGATCTCCTCCGCCCAGTGCCCGCGCGCGAGCAGCGTCACGTCCTTCCCGGTGCGCAGCAGATTCCGCGCCAGATTGCAGCCGAGCACGCCCGCGCCGAATACCAGAATTTTCATTGTCCGATTTCCTTTATCTCAAATCGTTTTTGTCTGTTTCAGCTGTTTGTTCGCCCAGACCGCGTTCGCCGCCATCCAGACGCAGAGCCCCGCGTTGCCGGAGCCTTGGCTCAGGACGAAATCCCGTGTGGAGACCTCCTCTTTTACGGTTAGAGTACGCTAACAGCGGCGCTTGGAAAAAGCCGCCGCCGGCAGCTCCTGTCCTTCCGATTATAGCACCGTCTTTTTGCAAAAACAAGCCGGAATCTCAATTTTTTCGCCGCCGCGCTTGCCTTCCCGCCGCCGGGATGATAAGATGGAGAAAAGGTCAAGGGAGGTGTCTGGGATATGCCGGATCAGGCTACGACTTATCAGTGCCCAAGCTGCACCGGACCGCTGCATTTCGCCGGCGCGAGCGGGATGCTCGAATGCGATCACTGCGGCACGCGCTATGCCGTGGAGGAGATCGAACGGATGCAGCAGGACAAGGAGGCGCGCGCCGCCGCCGCGTGGGACGCGAGCAGGCTCAGCGGCGACTGGGGTGCGGACGCCGACGCGATGCGCGCTTATGCCTGCCCAAGCTGCGGCGCGGAGCTGCTCTGCGACGGCAGCACCGCGGCGTCGAGCTGTCCTTACTGCGGCAACCCGACCGTCGTGCCGGGCAAGCTCTCCGGCGCGCTGAAGCCGGATTTCGTGATCCCCTTCCGCTTGAGCCGTGAGGACGCCGTGAGCGCGCTGAAAAAGCACTGCCGCGGCAAGCCCTTCCTTCCGCGAAGCTTTACGGCGGAAAACCATGTGCAGAAAATTCAGGGCATCTATGTCCCCTTCTGGCTCTTCGACGGCGAGGCGGAGGGCGACGCGCATTTCGACGCATCGCGCACGCACACGACGCGCGAGGGTCACGACGAGGTGACGCGCACGGAGCATTTCAACGTTTACCGCGCCGGGACCGTCGCCTTTGAAAAGGTGCCTGTGGATGCCTCGTCGAAGCTGCCGGACGACTATATGGACTCCATCGAGCCGTTCGACTATGCGGAGCTGAAGCCCTTCTCCACCGCATATCTTCCCGGCTTCCTCGCCGACAGATACGACATCAGCGCCGAACAAAGCGCCGAGCGCGCCGATGCGCGCTGCGCCGCCGCGCTGACGGACGCCCTGCGCGATACCGTCACCGGCTATGACGGCTGTACCGTCACGGCGCAGAGCTGCACTCTCCGCCGCGGCAGAGTCCGCTATGCACTCCTGCCCGTCTGGATGCTGAACACGAGGTGGAACGGCAGGGACTATCTTTTCGCCATGAACGGACAGACGGGACGCTTCGTCGGCGATCTGCCGATGAGCTGGGGCAGGTTCTGGGGGCTTTTCGCCGCCATTGCAGCGCCGCTCGCGGCGATCGGCACGGCGATGGCTCTCTGGCTTTGAGGGAGGAAACGGGCATGAAAAAACGGGTTTTGACCCTCGCACTCGCGGCGCTGATGCTGCTGGCGCTGCTTGTCCCCGCGATGGCGGAGCGCGAAGCGAGCTTCGTTTACGACAACGCCGGTCTTCTGACCGGGGACGAGCTGGCGGCGCTGAACGCCCGCGCCGGGGAGCTCTCCGCGCGCTATGGGATCGGCATTTACGCCGTGACGGTGGAGGACTATAACGACTACGGAAACGGCACGGTGCTCGACGCGGCAAAGGAAATCTACCATGGCGGCGAGCTCGGCATCGGCGACCGGCGGGACGGCGTTTTGCTGCTGCTCAGCCTGCGGGAGCGCGACTGGGCGCTCTTTGCCTTCGGAAACAAGGCGGAGCGCGCCGTGAACGCCGACGGGCGGGACCATCTCGCGGAGGCGTTTCTGGACGACTTCGGCAGCGGCGACTGGAATAGCGGGCTGCGCGATTATATCGAGGACTGCGGCGCACTGCTGGAGCTCGCGGCGAGCGGGAAGCCGCTGCGCCGCGTGCCGGTCGGCAAGATTGTCATCACCGTCCTCGTCGCCTGTGCAGTGGCGCTGACGGTCTGCCTGATCCTGAAGGGCAGGATGAAATCCGTCCGCGCGCAGCGCTCCGCCGCCGTTTACGTCGCCGCCGGCGGGCTGACTCTGACCGCGCAGCGCGACGACTACAGCCACACGACCGAAACGCGGACGCGCATCAACGATCGCGACCACGACGGAGGCGGCGGAAGCGGCGGCGGAGGCGGCAGCAGCGGGAAATTCTGAATAGCAAAAGCAAAACCCCGGCGCGAAATGCGCCGGGGTGCATCTTTATATCAGCAGAACGCCAAGTATCAGAGGGACCGTTGCGAGGGAGAGCAGCGTTGTTACAAAGACGCACTTGCTCGCAAGCGCCTCGTTCCCGCCGTATTCGCCGCAGAGGATGGGCAGTACGGAAGCGCAGGGCATCGCGGCGAGGATCACGAAAAGGTCCAGAAACAGCGCGTCGCGCACGAAAAGGCGCATCACGAAAAAGATCATCGCCGGGGCGAGCAGCAGCTTGCAGGCGGCGGCGGCATAAATGCGCCAGTCGGAGAAAATGGCGCGCAGGCTCAGCCGCGCGAGGGACATGCCGATGAGCATCATCGAGAGCGGCACGACCATGCCGCCCAGCGAGTCGAACACCTCGATCACCGGCTCCGGCGCGCGGACGGGCAGCAGAAAAAGCGCGAACCCGACAAAATTCGCGAGAAACGGCGGGTTCAGGAGGCGGCGCAGAAACTGCTTCAGGCTCCCCTTCCCGCCCGCGAGCAAAACGCCGACGGAGTAGACAAAAAGGTTGAACGGAATGGAGCACATGGACGCCAAGAAGATCGCGTCGTTCCCCAGAACGGACGCCACGACGGGAAAGCCCATGAACACGGTGTTGCCGAAGGTGATGAACATGGTGAGCTGGCTGCGGTCCGGGTCGCGGCGAAACAGGACAAGGGCGCAGAGAAGTCCAAGCACAAGCAGCAGCGCGTTCAGTGCCGCCGCCTGCCAGAGCAGGGTCATAATGTCTCCCACGGCATATTCCAGCTCCGTGCTCAGCACGACCGTCCGGAGGTCATCCCCGCCGGCAACAGGAACCTTGCGTTCATCGGTCAGTTCGTGGAGCTGGAGGGCGATGTGGTGTTCACCGTGGAGACCTCCGTCCGCACGGCTATGATCGCCGTCTATCGCCTGCTGCACCTGGACCGTCCAATCACGCCGCTGTTCCAGGGCCAGTACGACATCCGTATGGTCAATGTGGCGCTCAAGACCCTGCTGGGCAAGGACAAGATCGAGGTCAGCGACCTGCCGAAGGTCAATCCGCTGAAGCTCCCGCAGACCATGCATGAAATTGTCAACGCCATCAACCAGATCCCGCCCGTGCCGGAATACTACACCGAGCGGAAGGCAAACCAGTAATTTTCAAGGGAGGAATGCTTTATGAAGCTGTATGATTTCCTTTATCATCCGAAAAAGCCGGAAGGTATTGAAAGCCGCAAAGCCTACATCATAGGCGGCGGCATTGCCGGCCTGGCCGCGGCGGCGTTCCTCGTGGATGACGCCGGGATGCCCGGCGAGAACGTCACCATCTATGAAAAGCGGCAGGACGTGGGCGGCTGCTGCGGCGTCGTCTCCAACGAGGGCGCATATATCTGCCCCGGCGAGCGGGAGTTGGAACCCCACATGGAGTGCCTGTGGTATCTCTGCTCCAAGATCCCGTCGCTGGATTCCCCCGGCAGGACAGTGCTGGACGAGACCGTGGATGTCAACCGCGGCCTGCCCATCCACTCCGAGTGCCGCGCCATTCAGAACTGCGGACATATCTGGGAGGGCATCCACGACTACCGCATGGACCCGGAAACGACGGAAAAGCTCCAGAAGTTCATCACCGAGCCTGAGAAGGACCTTGAGAATATGACCATCGAGGAATACTTCGGCAAGGACAGTCCCTTCTTTCACTCCGCCATGTGGTGGTGCTTCCACCCGATGCTGGCGTTCAAGCCCTATCACAGCGCTTTGGAGGCGAAGCGCTACCTCATGACCAATTCCACCTTCGGCGACAACACCCATAGCGCCCCCACGAACCGCAGGACCGACGGTCTCGGACTGTTCACCATCTGGCAGAATCTCGCGAAGAAGCATGAGAAGTTCGGTCATCCCGAAAAATTCATCGGACCGATCGACAAGACCAAGTGGATGAGCTACTTCATCACGGTCAAGGACTATCCGGAGTTCTTCGAGCGGCTTGAAAAGCTCACCGGCAGCAAGCCCGGAACCGGCGGCTGCATCACCGTGAAGGATTCCGGCTGGGAAATGAGCCTGATGCTCTATGACCGCGATTACTTCCCGAACCAGCGCACCAACAACGAGAATTGTCTGTGGGGTGACGGTCTGTTCGGCGAGCGTGAGGGCAACTACATCAAAAAGCCGATGGCGGAATGCACCGGCGAGGAAATCCTGACCGAGATCCTGTACCATTTCAACCTGATGGACATGAAGGATGAGGTGCTCGCGCACGCGCATGTTTCGACCTGCATGATGCCGTATATCACCAGCCAGTTCATGCCGCGCACCCGCACCGATCGCCCGAAGGTCGTGCCGGACGGCTGCACCAACCTTGGATTTATCGGTCAGTTCGTCGAAGTGCCCGGCGATGTGGTGTTCACGGTCGAAACCTCCGTGCGCACACCGCTGGAGGCAGTGTATCAGCTCACCGGGCTGGACAAGGAGATCATCGAGGTCAACCCCGCACAGTACGATATGCGCTACTTCAAGCAGCAGATCATGAAGTTCAACGCCATCAAGGGCGATTTTACTCCAAAAGATCTCCCGAAGATCAATCCGCTGAAGATGAAGGAGATCAAGAAGGAGCTGCTTTACAAGATCAATCACATCCCGCCCTATTATGTCATGTATCAGGGTCGGGACAAGAGCGTGGCGCTGAAGGAAAGCGTCTTGTCTCCGGAATACCCGAAGGACGAACGAGAGGTTTTTGACTGAAAACGGACACATAATCGGGTCGCTGCCGGACGGCAGCAAAAGAAAAAAGCCGCCGTCCAGCAGCTCAACCGACACGCCTGTTTGAAACGGCGGCTCTGAAAATCAGAGCCGCCGTTTCTTTGCGCCTGCGCAAACCTGTGACAGCTTGCAGGGCACGGCGTCTTTTTTTAATTTTTTCAAAGACGCCCCTTTGTGAACTCGCCATGGTACGGGTAGTGGGACTCGAACCCACACGCCTCGCGGCACAGGAACCTAAATCCTGCGTGTCAACCAATTCCACCATACCCGCATATGAAGCTTCAGGCGCTTGCACAGGCGGTAAAATCCTTCGCTGAGGTGACATCACCTGAATCCCGCATGTCTGCCAATTCCATTGCAGGCGCCCGCACTGCCGCATTATTTTACCATTCTGCCGTACCGCTTGTCAAGGACGGGGCTTTTTTGGATTCTTTGTGTAAAAATTGAACAGGAAAACCGTCAAGGATTGATTTTTTTATACAAAAAAACGACTTGTTCGCCGCGGATGCATGGGGTATAATGTAAAAGGTGTGTTATAATATCCCGAAATTATGATCAGGAGTTTGCGATGGATATATTTACGCTCTTTTCCTTTGCGGGAGGACTCGGACTCTTTCTGTTCGGCATGAACGTGATGGGCGAGTCCATCGCCCGGCAAGCGGGCGGTAAGCTCAAGACCGCACTGGAAAGGATCACCTCCAGCAAGGTCATGGGCGTGCTCCTTGGGACCGGCGTCACCGCGATCATCCAGTCCTCCGGTGCGACAACGGTGATGATCATCGGCTTTATCAACTCCGGCATTATGACGCTGGAGAATTCCATCGGTCTCATCTTCGGCGCCAACATCGGCACGACGGCAACGGCGTGGCTGCTCGCCCTGAACGACATTTCGGGGACAAGCCTCGTGCTGCGTCTGCTCAATCCGGACAGCTTTGTTCCGCTGCTGGCGTTCGTCGGCGCGGTCATGCTCGTGTTCTGCAAGCGCGACCGCACGCGCGATATTGGCACGATGCTGCTCGGCTTCGCCGTTCTCATGTTCGGCATGAGCATGATGAGCGACGCGATGAGCCCGCTGCGCGAGTCGAGCGCCTTCCGCGAGATCCTGACCCTGCTCTCTAACCCCTTCCTCGGCATTCTCTTCGGCTTTGCGATGGCTGCCGTTTTGCAGTCGTCCTCCGCCTCCGTCGGCATCGTGCAGGCGGCGGCTGTGACGGGCGTCATCAGCATCGGCAATGCACTGCCGCTCATCATGGGCATCAACATCGGCGCGGGCATTATCGTTCTGGTCGCCTCAGCCGGCACGAACCGGGACGCGAAGCGCGCCGCGTGGGTCTATATGATCCACAACACCATCTCCGCCGTTATCGGTCTCGTCGTGCTCTGCGCGCTGCGTCTGACTATCAACCCCGCCTTTTTGCAGACTCCGATCAACTCCTTCGAGATCGCCATTCTGCACACCATCTATAAATCCGTCAACACCGCCATCCAGCTCCCGTTTTACCGTCAGATCATCGCGCTCACGCGCCTTATCATCCGGCCGGGGCAGGAGGAGCAGATGTTTGCCATGCTCGATGACAACTTCCTCAAGACTCCGCCCGTCGCCGTCGCACGCTGCGCGGAGCTCGCGAACGAAATGGCGGAGCTCACGCGCAAGACGCTCCGTCTCGCCATCGGCACCGTCCGCAGCTACGACGCCGCAGCCGCCAAGCAGGTCCGCAATCTTGAAAGCGAGATCGACGTGTTTGAGGACAAGATCGGCAACTATCTGATGAAGCTCTCCGGCAGCAAGCTCTCCGTTTCGGACAGCAAGGAGGTCACGCGCATCCTCCACAGCATCAGCGACTTGGAGCGCGTCAGCGACCATGCGCGCAACATTATGGAGTCCGGCGAAGAGCTCGTCGATAAGGGCATCAGCTTCTCCGAGGAGGCGACCCGCTCGCTGGAGGTCATTTTCCGCGCCGTGGAGGACGTGATGGACCTCGCGGTGGAGGCGTTCATCGGGCGCGACACCACGCTCGCTTACCGCATCGATCCGCTCGAACAGGTCGTGGACGATCTGAAGGACCAGCTCCGCATCCAGCATGTCGCCCGACTGAAGCAGGGGATCTGCTCGCTGACGCTCGGCTTCGTCTATACCGACATCCTGACGGATCTTGAGCGCGTCAGCGACCATTGCAGCAACCTCGCGATGGGCGTCATCCAGCTCACCCACGCGGAGTACGAGCCCCACAGCTACGTCGCCGCGCTCAAGGGCGGCGGCAGCGAATTCGACACGCTCTATCAGGAGTACACAAACAAGTATAAGCTTTGACCAAACCCCGCCCCGGAGCCGCGCTCCGGGGTTTTTCCTCGGAAAATTAGGTTGACTTGCCCGAAAAGCAGGGTATAATAAGAGTCGTGGAATAAAAAAGAAGGAGTTTTTTCAATATGTCTGAGTGTTCCCATGAGTGTTCCAGCTGCAGCGCAAACTGCGGCTCCCGCGAGCCGGAGAGCCTTCTGGCTCCCCAGAACGCCCATTCCGATATCAAAAACGTCATCGCCGTTGTCTCCGGCAAGGGCGGCGTCGGCAAAAGCCTCGTCACCGCGCTGATGGCGTGCCAGATGCAGCACAAGACCAAGCGCGCCGCCATTCTGGACGCGGACATCACCGGTCCCTCCATCCCGAAGCTCTTCGGTCTGAACGATGCGCAGGCGGAGGGCGACGAGAACGGTCTGCTGCCCAGCACCGGCAAAAACGGCGTGAAGGTCATGAGCATCAATCTTCTCCTGCCGGACAACACCTCGCCCGTCATCTGGCGCGGTCCCGTCATCTCCGGCGTTGTCAAGCAGTTCTGGACCGAGGTCAACTGGGGCGAGGTGGACTATATGTTCGTCGACATGCCGCCGGGAACCGGCGACGTGCCGCTGACCGTGTTCCAGTCCCTGCCCGTGAAGGGCATCATCATCGTCACGAGCCCGCAGGAGCTCGTCGGTATGATCGTCGAGAAGGCGGTCAACATGGCGGAGATGCTGAAGGTCCCCGTGCTGGGTCTTGTGGAAAACATGTCCTATTTTGAGTGCCCGGACTGCGGCAAGCGCCACGCCATCTTCGGCGAGAGCCACCTGGAGGAGATCGCCGCAAAGCACGGCATCAAAAACATCGCCCGCATCCCGATGGATCCCACCATCGCCGAAAAGTGCGACGCCGGCGAGGTCAACCAGATCCGCGCCCCGTGGCTGGACGATTTTGCGAACGCACTTTTCCCGGAAGCCGGGAAATAAGTTAACGCCTATTTTTCCCCCGCTCTATTCGGAGCGGGGGATTTTCTTGCGCACGATCTGCAAGGTTTCAAACACAAAACGCGCTATACAATGCAAATTGAGAATGATATACTGGGATGGAAATGAGGGGAGTGCTGCGATGAAATTCTGGAAAATGAACGGCGCAGGGAACGATTTTATCGTCCTCGATAACCGCGGAGGCGCAATGGCGGAGGATGCACTGCCAGCCTTGGCGCGCAGGGTCTGCCAGCGGCGGCTCTCGCTCGGCGCGGACGGTCTGATGGCGGTGGAGCAGCCGCAGGCGGGAGGGGACTTCCGTATGCGCTTTTTCAACGCCGACGGCAGCGCCGGCGAAATGTGCGGCAACGGCGCCAGGTGCATCTGCCGCTACGGGTATGAAAACGGTCTCGCAGGGAAGACGGTCCGCGTGGAGACCCCGGCGGGTCTCGTGACCGGTTACAGGCTCGGCGAGCGCGACTACCGCATCCGCCTGAACGACCCAAGCGTCGTCCAGCTCGACCGCAGCGCGGAGGTGGAGGGCATGCTCTATGAGCTGAGCTACATCGAACTCGGCTCGCCCGGACTGCCCCACGCGGTGGTACATATCGACGATTTGGCGGACGCTGCGGTCGGAACGCTGACGTATTTAGGACGCGCGCTGCGCTACCATCCGGACTTTCCGAAAGGCGCAAACGTCAATTTCTACGAGATCACCGAAAAAAACCGCGTCCTGCTCCGCACCTACGAGCGCGGCGTGGAGGATTTCACTTATGCCTGCGGCACCGGCACCGGGGCAACGGTGCTGGCACTCACACTGCGCGGCGAGCTTCCGGCAGGGGAGGACATCGATGTCACCCAGCGCGGCGGAACGCTCCGCGTGCGCGTCGAGCTCGAAGGCGGCGCGGTGAAAAATCTATGGCTCACCGGACCGACCAACATCGTCGCCAAGGGCGAGCTGACGGACGAAGATCTTTGTCAAATTCTGAATTGAGAGGGAAAGGGAAGTATGAAAAAATTCTTGAAAAGCTACGGGTTCATTCTCTGTATGCTCCTCGCCATCGTAGCGGGCTGCATCGTGGGCGCGGTTTGGCCGCAGGTGAAAGACGCCGGCGGCGAGGTCATCGACAAGGGTGCGACCGTGCTGGAACCGCTCGGCACCGTGTTCATCAACCTGATGTTCTGCGTCGTCGTCCCGATGGTGTTCTGCTCCATCGCCTCCGCCATCGCGAATATGCCGAACCTCCGCCGCGCAGGTAAGGTCCTCGGCACCACGGTCGTGACCTTCCTCTGCACCGCGGGCATCGCGGCGATCATTATGTACATCATCGTCCGCTTCCTGCCCATCGTGACGGTCACGCCCGCTTACGAGGAGGGCAGCACCGCCACACTCGGCGTTGCGGATATGATCGTGAACTTCTTTACGAAACCCGACTTCACGGAGCTCTGGAGCCGCAGGGCGATCCTGCCGCTCATCGTGGCGGCGATATTGTTCGGCTTCGGCATCCAGATGTCCGGCGGCAAGGAGACGCTCACCGCCAAGATCCTTGAGGACGTCACGAACTGCATCATGAAGGTCATCAAGCTGATCTCCTACTATGCGCCCATCGGCTTCTTCGGCTTCTTCGCCTATCTCGTCGCCGTCCACGGCGAGGACTTCATCGGCAGCTATGCCCGCACCATCATTGTCTACTACGTCGTGTCCTTCGCGTATATGTTCATCTTCTTCCCGATCTACGCCCGCTTCGGCGGCGGCAAGGGCGCGGCAAAGGAGATGTTCCGCCGTCTGCTCCGCCCGGCTGCGGTCAGCTTCGGCACCTGCTCCTCCGTCGCGACCATTCCGACCAATATGGAGGTTGCGGAGGAGAGCGGCGTCAGCAAGGACGTGCGCGAGATCGTGCTCCCGCTGGGCGCAACGATGCACATGGACGGCTCCGCCATGAGCGCCATCATCAAGGTCGCGTTCCTCTTCGGCATCTTCGGAAAGGACTTCGGCACCGGCGAGGCGATCCTCGCGATCGTCGTTGCAGTGTTCTCCTCCGTCGCAATGTCCGGCATCCCCGGCGGCGGCGGCACGGGTGAGCTCGTGCTCTGCACGCTGTTCTTCCCGGACCACCTCGCAGTCGCGTTTCCGATTGCACTCGCCATCGGCGATCTCGTCGATCCCCCTGCCACGATGCTCAACTCCGCCGGTGACTATGTCATCTCCTTCGTGGTCTCCCGCTTTGTGGACGGCAAGGACTGGTTCCAGAAAAAGCTCGCCGAGCGAAAGGAAAAAGTGACGGAATAAACCGTTATTCCGCGGGAGGATCGGAAAAATCCGGTCCTCCCGCAAAAAAATGCTTGACAAATCCAAAATTCGCGTTATAATAGCTCTTGCGTTTACCGGGATTGTGTAAAGGTAGCACGCCGGACTCTGACTCCGTCTGTGAGGGTTCGAATCCTTCTCCCGGTGCCAAGAAAGAGGTCGTCCTGCATCGGCAGGATGACCTCTTTTAGATTTTAAAGGAGCTTTCAGAAATGAACTATCAGGATAAAAATGCCGAGACCATCGACCGCTGGATCGCGGAGGGCTGGGAGTGGGGCGTGCCCATCACGCATGAGCAGTACCTCGCGGCAAAGGCAGGGGAGTGGGACGTTGTGCTGACGCCGACAAAGCCGGTGCCGCATGCGTGGTTCGGCGACCTGCGCGGGAAGCGCGTGCTCGGACTTGCGAGCGGCGGGGGACAGCAGATGCCCATCTTCGCCGCGCTCGGCGCGCGGTGTACCGTGCTGGATTACTCGGAAAAGCAGCTTGAGAGCGAGCGCCTCGTCGCCGCGCGCGAGGGCTACGGGATCGAGCTCGTCCGCGCCGATATGAGCCAGCCGCTGCCCTTTGAAGACGCAAGCTTTGACCTCATCTTCCACCCGGTTTCAAATAACTACATCCGCCATGTCGAGCCGCTGTTCCGCGAGTGCTTCCGCATCCTGCGGACAGGCGGAACGCTGCTCTGCGGGCTGGAGAATGGGACGAATTATCTCGTGAATGAGGACGAGAGCCATATCGTGAACCGTTTCCCCTTCGACCCGCTCGAAAACCCGGAGCAGATGGCGCAGCTCGAAGCCGACGACTGCGGCATACAGTTCTCTCATACCGCCGAAGAACAGCTCGGCGGTCAGCTCGCCGCGGGCTTTACGCTCAAAGAGCTCTACGAGGATTATAACAGCGAGGGTCTGTTCGCCGAGCTGCACATCCCGACCTATTGGGCGACCCGCGCGGTCAAGTGAGGCGCTGCAGCATATTTCCCTTGTTTTTTTCGTAGAATGACAGTATAATGGCAGGGATATCCTTGGATGGGAGCAGATTCTATGAATGATTTTTCCAGATATATGACCCCCGGCAGCTGCGGCTTCCTCATCGGCGTGGGCGGCGTCAGCATGTCCCCGCTCGCGGAGGTGCTGAGCGGCATGGGGCTGCGCATCAGCGGCTCGGATATGAACGACGGCGCAAACGTGGAGCACCTGCGCGAAAAGGGCATTTCCGTCGCCATCGGCCATCGCGCCGAAAATCTGGGCGCAGACACGCAGTTCGTCGTCCGCACCGCCGCGGTGCATGACGACAACCCGGAGATCATGGAAGCGCACCGCCGCGGACTGCCCGTCTTCGAGCGCACGGAAGCGTGGGGCGCCATTATGCGCGACTATAAAAACGCCGTCTGCATCTCCGGCACCCATGGCAAAACGACCACGACCTCTATGGTGACGCAGATCCTGATGGCGGCGAGCATGGACCCCACCGTCATGATCGGCGGCACGCTCCCGCTGCTCCACGCGGGCCACCGCGTCGGCAGCGGCGACACCATCGTGATGGAAAGCTGCGAATACTGCAACTCCTTCCTGAATTTTTACCCGACCGTCGCTGTCGTGCTCGACATTGAGGCGGACCACCTCGATTTTTTCCATGACCTCGACGAGATCAAGGCGTCCTTCCGCGAGTTCGCCTCCCACGTTCCGGAGGGCGGGACGATCATCGCCAACCTCGACGACGAGAACACGATGGACGCCCTGCGCCCGCTCGGACGCGAACTGCTGACCTTCGGTCTCAGCGACAAGGCGGACATCTGGGCGAAAAACATCGTCCAGCTCGGCACGCAGAGCGATTTCGACGTCATCTATCAGGGGCGGAAGTTCACCCACGTGCAGCTTCAGGTCCCCGGCATCCACAACGTCAAAAACGCCCTCGCTGCCTGTGCTGCGAGCATCTGCGTCGGCTGCGGACCCCTCGCGGTCAAATACGGTCTCGCCGCCTTCCGCGGCGCGGGACGGCGTTTTGAGTTCAAGGGCAAGTTCAACGGCGCGGACATTTACGACGATTACGCCCACCACCCCGGCGAGCTGAAGGCGCTGCTGGACGCCGCAATGCCGCTCGGCTACAAGCGCACGATCGTCATCTTCCAGCCGCATACATACAGCCGCACGAAGGTGCTGTTCGACGATTTCGCCGCCCAGCTCCGCCGCCCGGACCTCACCATTTTAGCGGAGATTTACGCCGCGCGCGAGAAAAACACGATCGGCATCTCCTCGCGCGATCTCGCGCAGGTCATCCCGAATTCGCTTTACTTCGACTCCTTCGACGAGATCGTCAAGACCGTCCGCTGGACCGCCCAGCCCGGCGACCTCATCCTGACCGTCGGCGCAGGCGACATCTACAAGGTGGGGGAGCGCATCCTCGAAAAATAACAGAAAAGGCGAAAATAGTTCTTGCATTTTTCCATTTCTTATGCTATGATGGTCGGGCGCTGAGAGATCAGCGTCCAGAATATCCGGGTGTAGCGCAGATGGTAGCGTGCTTGAATGGGGTTCAAGAGGCCGCTGGTTCAAATCCAGTCACTCGGACCAAGGAAAAAGACCGAAATCGTTTTGATTTCGGTCTTTTTCTTTTTTCAGGACAGCGGCGTGCTTTTACCATAATTTACAGTTTATTTACGGACAGCCGCGTAAAAAATGTTATAATCAGGCAATGAATTTATAATGTAAGAGGGAGATTCGACATGAACGAAGTCAAATCGCCGAAAAAGCCGCTGCTTTTTTATTATCTGGCGGCGATGCTGGTCCTGCTGCTGTTCAACTTCATCGCCATGCCGTGGATGAGCGAGCACAGCATCCGCGACGTGGACTATAACACCTTCGTCTCCATGACAGAGGCAGGCGAGGTCGGCAGGGTCGAGATCCAGGAGCAGGAAAACCGTATCCTGTTCACAAACGCCGACGAATCCGCCGTCTATAAGACCGCTATGGTCCCGGACGACGATCTGGTCCCGCGTCTGCTGGAGGCGGGCGTCTCCACGACGGGCACCGAGATCCAGCAGACCTCGCTGCTCGTCAGCATCCTGAGCTGGATCCTGCCGCTGCTGATCTTCATCGGCATCGGTCAGCTCATCTCCCGCGGTCTCATGAAAAAGATGGGCGGCGGCGGAAACTCGCTGATGTTCAACATGGGAAAGTCCAACGCCAAGGTCTATGTCAAGTCCGCCGAGGGCATCAAGTTCGACGATGTAGCGGGCGAGGACGAGGCAAAGGAAAACCTCGCCGAGATCGTCGAATATCTCCATGACCCCGGCAAATATAAAGAGATCGGCGCATCGATGCCGAAGGGCATCCTGCTCGTCGGCCCTCCGGGGACCGGCAAAACGATGCTTGCCAAGGCGGTCGCCGGCGAAGCAAACGTTCCGTTTTTCTCTATGTCCGGCTCGGAATTTGTCGAGATGTTCGTCGGCATGGGCGCGAGCAAGGTTCGCGACCTGTTCCGTCAGGCGAAGGAGAAGGCGCCCTGCATCGTCTTCATCGACGAGATCGACGCCATCGGCAAAAAGCGCGACGGTCAGCTCGGCGGCAACGACGAGCGCGAGCAGACGCTCAACCAGCTCCTGACCGAGATGGACGGCTTTGAGGGCAACAACGGCGTCATCATCCTCGCAGCGACGAACCGTCCCGAATCGCTCGACCCGGCGCTGACGCGCCCCGGCCGCTTCGACCGCCGCGTACCCGTGGAGCTGCCAGATCTCAAGGGCCGCGAGGCGATCCTGAAGGTCCACGCGAAGAAGATCAAGGTCGCGGACGACGTTGATTTCAACAAGGTCGCGCGCATGGCTTCCGGCGCCTCCGGCGCAGAGCTCGCCAACATCGTGAACGAGGCGGCGCTCCGCGCCGTGCGGGACGGCCGCCGCTTCGCAACGCAGGCGGATCTGGAGGAGAGCATCGAGGTCGTCATCGCGGGCTACCAGAAGAAAAACGCCATCATGACCGACCATGAAAAACACATCGTCGCCTATCACGAGATCGGGCATGCGCTCGTCGCGGCGAAGCAGACGAACTCCGCGCCGGTCCAGAAGATCACGATCGTGCCTCGCACCTCCGGCGCGCTGGGCTACACGATGCAGGTCGAGGAGGGCGACCGCGTTCTGATGAGCCGCGAGGAGATCGAGAACAAGATTGCCACCTTCACCGGCGGGCGCGCGGCAGAAGAGCTCGTGTTCGGCTCCGTCACGACCGGCGCGGCGAACGACATCGAGCAGGCGACGAAGCTCGCCCGCGCGATGATCACGCGCTACGGCATGAGCGACGATTTCGATATGGTCGCGCTTGAGACCGTCACAAACCAGTATCTGGGCGGCGATGCCTCGCTCGCCTGCTCCGCCGAGACGCAGACGCAGATCGACCGGCAGGTCGTCGAGCTCGTGAAAAAGCAGCACGCCAAGGCGCTCGGCATCCTCCGCGAAAACCGCGAAAAGCTCGACGCGCTCGCGGCGTTTCTCTACGAAAAGGAGACCATCACCGGCGAGGAGTTTATGCGCATCTTAAACGGCAATGCCTGAAAAACGTTGCAGGGGAGGAGCCCACCATGGCGCTCAGCACGAACCGCCTGATCATGTCGGCATTTCAGGAAATGCTGGAGGAAATGCCCTTTGACCGCATCACGGTCTCCGCGCTCGTAAAGCGCGCGGGCGTCAGCTCCAACACATTTTATTACCACTACCGCGACATCTACGAGCTGCTGGACGTCTGGTTCCGCACCACGCTGAGCCGCTATCTTCCGGCGGATATTCTGGGTAATTCGCGCGAAACGGCGCGTGCCGTGCTCGTATGCTTCAAAGCCGAATCGCAGGCGATCTACCACGTGTTCAACGCTCTCTCGCGCGAGCGGATGGAGCGCTACATCTACCGGCTGACGGAGCGCACCTTCCTCGCGCTGGTGCGCTGTGCGGCAGGGGAGCGTCCGGTCCCGAAGCGGCGTATTCAGGAGATCGCCGCATTCTGCTCCTGCGCTTACGTCGGCTTTATGACCAAGTTCCTCTGGGAGCGCATGGCGCCGGACATCGACGAGAGCGTCGAGCGCCTCGGCGAGCTGTTTGATACCTTTGTCGCCGCCGCGCTGGAGGAGGAAAGTCCCGGATGAAGCAAAAAGTCACCGCCTATGTGCGGTGACTTTTTTTGCGTATTTCCGCCATTTTGCGCAAATTAGGAGAGTCAGCCGCCTTTCCCAGTGGCGGCGGGCGGGCGCACCGCGCTAAGATGGGAGAAAACGGAAAGGACGGAGCGCAAAAAATGAGCATCACCGAAAAACTCTCCCATGCCGCGGAGCGCAAGGCGTTTGAGACGATCCTTGACTCCATGATAAAAAAGGGGCAGACGCAGGACGTCGGCAATCTTGCCGAGCAGCTCATCGACCTTGTTCAGAGGATCCATGGGAACACATGGAAGGACTCCTCCTACGCCGCGCTGCGGATGCTGGCGGAGCAGCCGGACGGCAAGTGGGCGCACTATGTCCAGCGCATTCTCCGCGAGTGCGACCCTTATATCCTCAAGACCTTTCTGACCAACGCCGCCTATGAGGGCGGCTTCCGCGGCTATCAGACGGCGCAGAAAAATGCGGAAAAATATGGCGTCAACATCCCGTGGGTCATTCTGATGGACCCGACGAGTGCCTGCAACATGCACTGCACCGGCTGCTGGGCGGCGGAATACGGTCATCGGCAGCGTCTGACATTTGAGGAGATGGACCGCGTTCTGACCGAGGCGAAGGCGCTCGGCACCCACGCCTGCCTTTTCACCGGCGGCGAGCCGCTGCTTCGCAGGGCGGACATCATCCGGCTCTGCGAAAAGCACCGCGATATTGCGTTCCATGCCTTCACGAACGGCACACTCATCGACGAGCAATTCTGCCACGACCTGCTCCGCGTCGGAAACTTCTTTGTCTCCGTGAGCATCGAAGGCTTCGAGGATGCAAACGACGGCAGACGCGGAGACGGGCATTTCCAGAAGGCGCTTGCCGCGATGGAGCTGATGCACGGCCACCGCATCCCCTTTGGCGTCTCCATCTGCTACACGAGCCGCAATTATAAGACCGTGACGAGCGACGGGTTCCTCGACATGCTCATCGAGCGCGGCTGCGTGTTCGCGTGGTATTTCCACTATATGCCGGTCGGCATGGCAGCCGGCACGGAGCTTCTGCTCACGCCGGAGCAGCGCGTTTACATGAAAAACCGCGTCCGCGAGATCCGCGGCGTCACAGGCGGCAAGGAGCTTTACTGCATCGACTTCCAGAACGACGGCGAGTTTGCCGGCGGCTGCGTCGCCGGCGGGCGCATTTACTGCCACATCAACGCCGCGGGCGACGTGGAGCCCTGCGTGTTCATCCACTATTCCGGGGCGAATATCCGGGACAAGAGCTTCCTTGAATGTCTTCAGCAGCCGCTTTTCCGGCTCTATCGTAAGGGACAGCCCTTCAACGGCAACCATCTTCGCCCTTGCCCGATGCTGGAAAACCCGGAGCTTCTGCCGAAAATGGTCGCCGAGAGCGGCGCGCACTCGACCGATCTGGAAGCGCCGGAGAGCGCGGAGCACCTCTGCGAAAAGTGCAGAGCCTATGCCGCCGCGTGGAAGCCGGAGGCAGAGCGGCTCTGGGCAGAGGAACACGCTTAAAAAGCCACAAGTTGAACCCGCGGACCGGACCGGTCCGCGGGTTTTATATTGACAAGCGGCGGGGGAGCGCGGTATAATGCAGCCAAACTAATGTTCGTTAGGGAGGGCTGCACAATGAAGCAGGAGGACACCAAGCAGCGCATTCTGGACGAGGCGCTGGAGCTTTTTTCGGCGCGGGGCTATGACGCCGTGAGCGTCGGCGAGATCGCGGCGGCGGTCGGCGTCCGCGCGCCGTCGCTTTATAATCATTTTCCGAGCAAACGCGCCATATTCGACGCCCTCGTGGAATCCACGGCGGCGCAGTACGCGCGCGACACCGACCGCATCGACGTCCACGTGCAGGACGCCGGGCGGGATGTGCCTGCGTTCGCGGAAATCACGGAGGAAGCGCTCTATGAAAAGGTGGCGCAGATCTTTGTCTATTCGCTCCGGAGCGAGCCCATCAGCCGCTTCCGCCGGATGATGACGATCGAGCAGTTCCGCTCCCCGGAGCTCGCGGCGCTCTATTCCCGGCGCTATGTGGACCGGCTCGTCGACTACCATGCCGGTATCTTCCGCGGGCTCATCGCCGCGGGCGAGCTGCTGGGCGCCGATCCGGACACGATGGCGCTCCAGTATGTCGCCCCGGTCCTGACGCTCCTCGGCATCTGCGACCGCGAGCCGGAGCGGGAAGGGGAGTGCCTTGAAAAGCTGCGCGCGCATGTAAAGCTCTTTTACCATATGTTCAACAAGACCGCGGGAGGAGATCTGGCATGAAGCGCTCGCTCGTACAGAAGCTGGGGCTGCTCGGCGTCCTGAGCTTTCTCTCTTACACGACGGCGGTGGTCTTCTTGCCGCTCGCTTATCCGGGCTATGACTGGATGGCACGGGCGATCAGCGATTTAAGCGCGGCAAACGCGCCCTCGCTCGCGCTCTGGAACCGGCTCAGCGCGCTTTATAATTCCTGCGACCTGCTCTGCGTGATGATGGTCTGCGTCGGCATTCAGGGGCGGCGGACGCGGCTGCTGCGCGTCGGAATTCATCTCTTCGCCTCTTCGCCGCGATGGAGTGGGTCTCCGCCGTGGGTTACCGCATGCTCCCGCTCAGCGACAGCGGCTATGCCGGTGCGTTTCAGGACCGGATGCACATCGCGGTGACCGTGGTCGTCGTTCTGCTCCCCGTCGCGTCGCTGACGGTCATCATCATTGCCGGCGTGAAGGACCGCGGCTGCCGCTCTTACGGCGTCTGTGCCGCCGTTGCCCTCGGCATGATGCTGGTCGGCGCGCTCGGCATGAAAGCGGTACCCGCCGCTTATTTCGGCGTTGTCGAGCGCTTCAGCGTCTTCGCGGCGACCGGCTTCAACGCCGCGCTGGGACTGCATCTCTTTTTCTCAAAAGCCGGCGCGGAGGAGGTGGGCGCATGCAGACGACCCTGATCGTGGATGACGACGCCGCCATCGGGGATCTGGAGCAGGAGGGGCTCGAACGGGCTACGCCGTGGAGCGGGCTTACTCCGGGACCGAAGCGCTGCTTCTGCTGCGCGATAAGCGCCCCGCGCTCGTACTGCTGGACCTGATGCTGCCGGGACTTTCCGGCGAGGAGCTGCTGCCGCAGCTCACGGGTGTCCCCGTGATCGTCGTGAGCGCGAAGGCTGCCGTGGCGGATAAGTGCGCGCTGCTGCTCTCCGGCGCGGCGGACTATCTCACAAAGCCGTTCGACACCGCCGAGCTGCTCGCCCGCGTCGCCGCACGGCTGCGTGAGAGCGCCGGAGCCCCGCTCGCCGCGGTCTACCGCTGCGGCGCACACCGTCTCCGTCGGCGGTGCACCCGTCGCGCTGACGCGCACGGAATACGCCATTCTGGAGCTGCTGATGCGCAATCCGGGGCAGGTGCTCGCCAAGTCCACGCTGCTCGACCGCATCTCCGCGGACACGCCGGACTGCACGGAGAGCTCGCTCAAGACCCACGTCAGCCATCTCCGCGCCAAGCTGCGCGAAGTCGGGGGCGCAGACTGCATCGAGTCCGTCTGGGGCATCGGCTTCCGGATGAGAGCCTGATATCTCAACCGATTCTCAACTTCTATCTTATCCAATTTCTCGACCTTTGCCTGATATCATCAGGGTATCAAGCCAAGGAGGTCATTTCAAATGGAATATGTGCTTGAAGCCGCCGCACTGACCAAGCGCTACCGCGGGCAGACCGCGCTCTGCGGACTCGACATGCATGTCCCGAAGTGCGCGATCTACGGCTTCGTCGGGCGCAACGGCGCGGGGAAGACCACGCTCATCCGTCTCATCTGCGCTCTTCAGGAACCGACATCCGGGGACTACACGCTCTACGGCATTCCCGGCGGCGACCTGCACATCGGGCGCGCCCGGCGGCGGATGGGGGCGGTCGTGGAAACGCCCTCGATCTATCTGGACCTGACGGCGGAGGAAAACCTGCGCCTCCAGTCCCGGCTGCTCGGACTGCCGTCCGAGCGCGGGATCGGCGAGCTCCTGCGGCTCGTCGGGCTCGGCGAAACGGGGCGGAAAAAGGCGCGGGATTTCTCGCTCGGCATGCGCCAGCGGCTCGGCATTGCCGTGGCGCTCACGGGGAGACCGGACCTGCTCGTGCTCGACGAGCCGACCAACGGACTCGACCCGCAGGGGATCATCGAAATGCGCGAGCTGATCCTCGGCTTGAACCGGGAGCATGGGATCACCGTGCTCATCTCCAGCCACATTCTCGACGAACTGAGCCGCCTCGCCACGCATTACGGCTTTATCGACGGCGGGCGCATGCTCCGGGAGCTCAGCGCCGCGGAGCTGGAAGCGCGCTGCCGCAAGTGTCAGCGCATCGAGACAGACAATGTGCGCGCCCTCGTCCGGGCGCTCGACCGGCTCGGCGCGGAATACGCCGTCGCAGACGATACACACGCGGACGTGTTCACGCCCTTCTCCGTCACACAGCTCGCCCGGTGCGCGGAGGCGGAGGGCTGCGAGATCCGCAGCATCCGGGAGCGGGACGAGAGCCTTGAGAGCTTTTACATGGAGCTCGTGGGAGGAGGGGAGCGCCATGACTAATCTCCTGCGTGCGAATTTTTACCGCCTGCGCCGCAGCAGGGCGCTCTGGCTCTGCATGGGAGCGGCGTTTGCCCTGACTGCGCTCTTTCTGCTCCGCAGCAGCGTGGCGGAGGGCTCCGCCACGCTCGACGCGCAGCTGATGCAGGTGTTCCCGTTTCTGCCGGTTTTCCACGCCGCCTTCGTCAGTCTTTACCTCGGCGTCGAGTATCAGGACGGCACGCTGCGCAATAAGCTCATCGCCGGGCACACGCGCGGCAGGGTCTATGCCGCTTATCTCGTCGCCGCCGTCGCCGGCTGCTTCGCCATTGCCCTTGCATGGCTGCTCGCCGCCGCGGTCGGGATCGCGAAGCTCGGCTGGTTCGCCGCGCCCGCGGGCGCGCTGGGGCTTGCCGCGGCGGTGATCCTGCTGCTGACGGCGGCGGAGGCGGCGATTCTGACGCTCGTCGCGCTGCTTCTGCCGAACCGCGCCGCGTCCGCCGTGAGCTCCATTTTGCTGATGTTCGGTCTCATCGCGCTCGGCAGCGTGATCTATAACGCGCTCAGCGAGCCGGAGCTTGCATCCGCGGCGGTCAGGACCGTGAACAGCTTCGAGATCGGCGAACCTCTGTCGAATCCGAGCTATGTCTCCGGCGCGCTGCGGAGCGTTTATCAGTTTGCCGTGGACGCGCTGCCCACGGGACAGGCGAGCCTGCTCGCCAATCAGGAGCTTGCGCGTCCCGTCCTCTCCCTCTGCGCCTCGGCTGCGCTCACGCTGCTCATCAGCGCCGCGGGGATCGCGCTGTTCCGGCGGAAAAATCTGAAATAAGGAGAGGATATCACGATGGAGATGCGCTGGATCGCGCTCACGGCGGCGCTGGCGCTTTGCGTACTGGTGCTGGCGCTCCGGGTCGTCTCGCTGCGCCGCGGCATCCGCGAGGCGGAGGAGGAGCTCGCCGAAAAGCTCCGAACGGACACGAACACGCTCGTCTCCATCTCATGCGGCGGCAGCGCCGTCCGCGCGCTCGCGGCGGAGCTGAACGACCAGCTGCTCGCGCTGCGCCGGGAACGGCTGCGGCTGCAAAACGGCGACGCGGCGCTATCTCGCCGTCATCCGCGAGCGGACGGAGGCGATGCGCATGCTGACGGAGGAGCTTTTTGAATACACGCTGGCGGGAGCAGCGCCGGAGGCGCCGCGCCCGGAGCCGGTCAGTCTGAACGCGGTTTTGGAGCAGAGCCTCGCCGGGGCTTACGGCGCGCTCTCCGCGCGCGGCATTGAGCCGCGGGTGGAGCTGCCGAAGGAAGCCGTCCGCCGCTCGCTGGACGCCGCGGCGCTCCGCCGGGTGTTTGACAACATCCTCGGCAACGCGGCGAAATACTCCGACGGCGATCTTGCGGTCACGCTGCTGCCGGACGGCGCCGTCCGCTTTGAAAACGGCGCCGCGAAGCTCGGAAAAGTGCAGGCGGAGCGCCTTTTCGACCGCTTCTTCACGGTCGAGAGCGCAAGCGACTCCACCGGGCTCGGTCTCTCCATCGCCCGCGAGCTCACAGAGCGCATGGGCGGCACGATCGAAGCGGAGTACCAAGCCGGGCGTCTGCGCATTTTGGTTTCCTTTCCGGAATAAAAATCCCCGACTCCCATAGGTGGGAGCCGGGATTTTTTTATAGCGCCTCCGCGTCTGTCTCCAGAAAGCGGTGGAGGGCTGGATTGGGGTTATCGGCGCGGTAGGCGGCGATGATCTCTTCCTCCTCGCCCTCGCCGGAGAGGGGGACAAAGACGAGATTGTCCGCGTGGTAAAGCTTATCGGTGCAGTAGTCCGGCAGGATGGAGATTCCCTCCTCGGCGGAGACCATCATAAGCACGCTCTCCGTGTCCGCCGAGCGGAACAGGATGTTCGGCTTGAACCCTGCGCGGCTGTACTGCTGCATAAAAAAGGCGTCACCATAGGAATCGTCCCCGGCGTCGGGGGACATATAGAGGATGCGCTCCCCGCGCAGCTCCTCGCGGAAAAGCTGGCGGCGGCGGGCGAGGGGATGCCCGGCGTAAAGCGCCACGACAAGGCGGGCTTTTTCCACCGTCCGGCAGAGGACGCCCTCCTGCGTTTTCAGGTTCGTGCTGTCCCATGTGAAAATGATGTCGTAAGCCTGCCGCAGCAGGCCGGCGGCGAGCGCGTCCGTGCTGGCGCGGTAAAAGGTGATGAGCACATTGGGATTGCGCCGGTGGAACTCGCGCATTTCCGCGGAGAGGTCACTGCGCTCATAGCCGCGCAGATAGCCGACGCGCAGCGCGCCGCTGAGCCCCGCGGAGGCGTTGTGTACGCGCTCGGCGGCGCGGCTCATCTGCTTTAAGATGGCGCGGGCGTCCTCCAGAAAGGCGCCTCCCGCGCTCGTGAGGCTCACGGGACGGGTGCTGCGATCGAAGAGCGCGCAGCCGAGCGACTCCTCCAGAAGCCGGATCTGCTGGGTGACGGCGGTCTGGGAGATATAAAACTGCTCCGCCGCGCGGGTGAAGCTCCGGCTCTCCGCCGCGGCGACAAAGTATTTCAGCTGGTTGCGGTTCATAGACGTTTCCTCGCACATCATAAGTTTTTCTTATTTTAGCATTGGAAACACGGACTTGTAAAGCCCCAAAAATCCCGGTAAAATAAGAACATCTTCGCGAAAAGAGAGAGAAAAGAGAGGAAACATATCATTATGAAACGCGAAAGCTTCGGTTCCCGCCTCGGCTTCCTGCTCGTGAGCGCGGGCTGCGCCATCGGCATCGGCAACGTCTGGCGCTTCCCGTCCATCACCGGCAAAAACGGCGGCGGCTACTTTGTTCTGTTTTATCTCATCTGCCTTGTGCTCATGGGCATCCCCGTTATGACGATGGAGCTCGCCGTCGGCCGCGCGAGCTGCCGCAGCGCGGTTCTTGCGTATAAAGCACTGGAAAAGCCGGGGCAGAAGTGGCATATCCACGGCTGGTTCTGTCTCATCGGCTGCTACCTGCTGATGATGTATTACACGACCGTCACCGGTTGGATGGGCAGCTATTTCGCCAAATTCCTCACCGGCGCGTTCCACAGCGGGATGAGCACGGAGGATATCAGCGGCGTGTTCGGCGCGATGCTCTCAAGCCCCGGCTCCATGACGATCTGGACGGAGGTCGTGGTCGTGCTCGGCTTCCTTGTTTGCAGCTTCGGTCTGCAAAAAGGGCTGGAGCGCGTCTCCAAGGTGATGATGCTCGCGCTGCTCGCGCTCATTATGATCCTCGCCGTCCACAGTCTGACCCTGCCCGGCGCGGCGGAGGGCATGAGGTTTTACCTGCTTCCGTCCATTGAGTCCATCCGCAAAAACGGACTCGGCTCGCTCGTTATGGACGCGATGAACCAGGCGTTTTTCACGCTCAGCCTCGGCATCGCCGCGATGGAGATCTTCGGCAGCTATATGAGCGACAGCCACGCTCTCACCGGCGAGGCGGCGCGCATCTGCGTGCTGGACACCTTCGTGGCGCTCATGGCGGGCATGATCATTTTCCCCGCCTGCTTCTCTTACGGCGTCTCCCCGGACGATGGGGCATCCCTCATTTTCCAGACGCTGCCGCCGCTCTTCGTCAACATGGCGGGCGGACGCGTATGGGGCACGCTGTTTTTCCTGTTCATGATCTTCGCAAGCTTCTCCACCGTGCTCGCCGTGCTGGAGAACATCCTCGCCATCTGCATGGACACCTTCGGCTGGAGCCGCAAAAAAGCCGTGATCATCAACGGCGTGCTGCTCGCCGTGCTGAGCCTGCCCTGTGTGTTCGGCTTCAACATCTGGAGCGACCTGACGCTCATCGGTGCGCGCGGCGTGCTCGACAGCGAGGACTTCCTCGTCAGCAACCTGCTGCTGCCGATCGGCTCGCTCGTCTATCTGCTCTTCTGCGTTACGAAATGGGGCTGGGGCTTCGACAATTATCTCGCCGAAGCCAACCGCGGCACGGGTCCGAAGCTCTCCCGCAAGTTCAAGCCCTATTTCCAGTGGGTGCTGCCGATCCTCATCCTTGTGATCCTCATCCAGGGGCTGATCTGAAAAGAAAGAGCCGCTTCCCCCAGATACCGGGTGGTCGTAAAACAGTTAAATCAAAAAATGGTGATAACCCGGTGGTTTCAAGGGGCGGCGTGACTTCGGTCACGCCGTTTCCTTTTTTCATCAGCTCATTCGAGAAATAAAGCCCGCCCCGTCAAGCGGAAAGCTGCCGCTCTTTTCTACTCATAAATTGAACTCATATTTCGAGGAGCCGTTTCAAATATGCACGGGCTGTTTCTTTGGAACAATCTTCGCGCTTAACTGTCGCCCACTGCCACACGAGGAACAGCGTATTGCTGTAATGGTCGGCAAGCAGTTCATTC